>JAQCFD010000339.1 GCA_027618305.1 Pseudomonadota bacterium | reverse complement strand
GTAACTTCTGGGCCGGGCGCAACACATGATGGTGGCTGGCCGCATACAGGCGGCTGTCATCAAAGCCGAATTCTTCGGCAAGATCTTCGGCCAGTACCGGGCCCACAAGGATCAACGCGGTGCGCGTGATCCCCGATCCCTTGACCAGATCACGGATCGTCTCGAGCGTGCCCCGGATGAACCGTTCGTCGGGCCAGCTCACGCGATACCCGACGACGACGGGGCAAGTGCCGCCGTAATGCGGCATCAGGTCGCGCACCACGTTGGCCAGATTGTTGATCGACAGATGTACGGCCAGCGTGGCGCCGGATTTGGCGAGGTTGGACAGTTCTTCGCCGGCCGGCATATCGCTCGCCCGAACGGAGGTGCGGGTCAGGATGACGGTCTGGCTGACGCCGGGCAGAGTGAGTTCACGGCCAAGCGCGGCGGATGCCGCGGCAAAAGCAGGTACGCCGGGGACGATCTCGTAGGGAATCGCGAGGGCGTCGAGGCGGCGCATCTGTTCGCCGATTGCGCCATAAAGTGACGGGTCGCCCGAATGCACGCGCGCGATGTCGTGCCCGGCGGTGTGGGCCGCGGCCATCCGGTCGATGATCTCGTCCAGATGCAGCGGTGCCGTGTCGGTGATCTCGGCGGTCTCCGGCGCGTGTGCCAGAATTTCCTTTGGAACCAACGAGCCCGCATACAGGCAAACCGGGCAGCGCGCGATGGCATCGCGGCCGCGAAGGGTGATCAGGTCTGGCGCGCCGGGGCCGGCGCCGATGAAGTAGACGGTCATAGCAGTGTCATACCCCTGGGCCGGGTGGAAGTGTACCGCGAATTCTCGGGGCGGAGTTTGGGGGGCCCTACTTACAGTCGCGGGCGGATCTACCTATGATCATCGTTGAACGAGGTGGACCATGTGGCTTCTGAATCACCGGCTTGCCGCAGCGGCAACGGCACTCTTCTTGACGGCGTGCACATCCGGCAACGAAGCGTTGACCGTCGGTGGCGCGCGAACGGTTTTTTCCGACCCCGTCGCGGTCGACATCGTGAATGCCCGGTTCAACATCCCATCGCTTCTGCCCGAGGTCGATCACGTCCGGCGCACGTTGCGCGACAATGGGTCCGTGGTGGTCGAGACCTATTACATCGGCGATGCGCCGATCATTGTGGTGGAGCATGCGAGCGAAGCCTGGTTCAGCGATCTGACCCTTTCGAAGGCGATTGACGAGACCGGCTTTCGTGATTTTTTGGGGTCCACGATCATGGGTGTGGGAAACCCTGTCATATCGAGGGTCCCGCGCGGCCAGGGCCGGGGATTCGTCGCGACGGATGGCGATTGCATCGCGTTTCATTTTTTCAAGCGCATCAAGGGCACCACCAGCTTCGACAATGACAGGCAGAACCCCGATACATTCATCGTCGGTTTCACCTGTGGCGACAACGCAGCGAGTTTTGTCGACCGGTTCGGCTTCATGAGCCCCGCCGAGGCCGCCCGCATCGGGCGCCGCCACAGTATTTAGGCCCCCGGCTGGCCGGCCGCCTATTTCGGGGCCTTTTGGGGTGCTTTTCCCCGCGCCTTCGCCGCATATCCGCGTGGCGTGTAGGTCCAGCGTGCGGCCGCGCCGACGATGGTCCGTGACTGACTGTTGCCGATGATGACGATGGTCAGCATATCGATGGCATCGAGCGAGAGCTCCGACAGGGGAATGATGGAGACCTGTTCGCCCGGGCGCGCCAGGTTCCGGGCGACGACGACGGGGGTATCGTCCGGACGCGCGGCCAGGAGTATGTCGCGGGCGGTCTCGAACTGCTGGCGCCGTCGGCGGCTGGCGGGGTTGTAGAGCGCGACGACAAAGTCGGCCTGGGCGGCCGCGCGCAACCGCGCCTCGATCGCGGGCCAGGGTGTCAGCAGGTCCGACAGCGAGATCGCGCAAAAATCATGGCCCAGGGGTGCCCCCGCCCGCGCCGCGGCCAGTTGCATGGCCGAGACGCCGGGGTGGACCGTGATCGCGATGCGTTGCCATGCCGGTTCCGGGTCTCGGTCGAGCAGCTCGAACACGAGGCTCGCCATGGCAAAAATACCGGGATCGCCGCTGGAAACCAGGGCGACATGCCGTCCGGTGGCGGCCAGGTCCAGCGCGTGTCGGCAGCGGTCTTCCTCGGCGCCCAGGTCGTAATCATGGCGTTGCTTGCCGCTTGCCGCGGCGCCCAGAAGGTCAAGATAGGGGCCATAGCCCACGAGATCGGTGGCGGCGGCGACGGCGCTGTCCGTGATGGGAATGCGATGGGCCGCGTCGCCCGGCCCGGTGCCGATGATCGACAATGTTCCCCGCCCCACCCCGATAGTTGCCGGGTCGATGTTGGTGCCGCGCGCCACCGCGCAGGTCGCGCGCGCCGATTTATGCTTGGGGACCACCAACGTTCCCTTGCGGCCCGTCGCGGCCAGCGCCGCGGCCTCGGCCACGCCATGGGTGCCGACTTCGCGGAAGACGATCTCCGACGGGTTTCGCAGGCGGGGCGTTTCCGCCTCGAGACGCGGCGCATCGAAATAGCGGGTCGTAACTCCCAGATGTGCGGCAACCGCATGCACAGCGGCTTCGTCCATCTTCACATCGATGCTGGTGACCACCGCCACCGACGCGGGCGAAAGCCCTGCCGCGGCCAGTGTTTCGTCGACCAGTCCAA
>JAQCFD010000338.1 GCA_027618305.1 Pseudomonadota bacterium | reverse complement strand
GGCATCGACTTCGACCTGCACGCGGTCGCCAAGATCTTCAAGTCGACGCCCTACATCGCCGACCTGAAGCCGGGCGGGCGCTACGTCGCCAAGGACCTCTACGAGGTCGGCGGCGTGCCGATCCTGATGAAGGCGCTGCTCGACGGCGGCTTCCTCCACGGCGACTGCATCACCGTCACCGGCAGGACCATCGCCGAGAACCTGAAGAAGGGCGTGGTACCGAAGAACCAGGACGTGGTCAGGACCACGAAGAAGCCGATCACGCCGACCGGCGGCGTCGTCGGCCTCAGGGGCAACCTCGCCCCGCAGGGCGCGATCGTGAAGGTCGCCGGCATGAAAAACCTGGTGTTCTCGGGCCCGGCCAGGGTCTTCGACTGCGAGGAGGACTGCTTCGAGACCGTGCTCAAGCGCAGGTACAAGGCCGGCGAGGTGCTGGTGATCCGCTACGAGGGACCGCGCGGCGGCCCGGGCATGCGCGAGATGCTGTCGACGACGGCGGCACTCTACGGCCAGGGCGCCGGCGACACCGTGGCGCTGATCACCGATGGCCGCTTCTCGGGTGCCACGCGCGGCTTCTGCATCGGCCATGTCGGGCCGGAGGCGGCGGTCGGCGGGCCCATCGGGCTGCTGAAAGACGGCGACATGATCACCATCGACGCCGAGGCGGGCACCCTGAGCGTCGATCTGTCGGACGCCGAACTCGAGGAACGCCGCAAGAACTGGAAGCCGATCGAGACGAATTACCAGTCGGGCACCTTGTGGAAATACGCCCAGACCGTGGGTGACGCACGTTACGGCGCGATCACACATCCGGGAGGCAAGGCCGAAACCCACATGTATGCGGACCTTTAGATGCTAGGGTAGCTGCAGGATCACGGAAGAAGGGTGTTCGTGTGCTGCGTATGCTTGCCGATGGTGTGGTAGGAATCGGTCTGGTGATCTTCATCGGTGCGCTCTATTGGTCGAGTTCGTTCGGGACCTTCATCCAGATATGCGTTTTCCTTCTTGTGTTTGTGTTCCTACTCATAACGATCTGGCGGGTTGAGGCATTCTGGCGTCAGTACCGTGATTTGGTGAAGAATCCTGATCGTTACTTTCAACAAGACCAAGCTGGATACTGGCTTGTAAGAGACCGACGCATCCGGAGCGACGAGATTCCCACGAAACTCGGATTCTGGTCGGGGTTCGTGTTCGGAAGAGCTAAGGATTGCTTCAAACCGGAAGAGTTGAAGCCGTTTTACACCGGTTGGAGAAGCAAGGAAGGCCGCTGGGGTGGTGGCGCCGATTGGTGGTGACGGATAAATGATCAAGCGAAAATCCAAAGTTTAGTATGTTAGATTTGGTGCTAAACCACACCGAAGGCTAGAAATGCTGCGCCGCTTATTCGAAGGCCTGATTATGCTGGTGGTCATCTGGGCCGTCCTGAACAGGATTGATTCCGGGATCGTCTCGGTCGTGATCCTGATTGGCGCTGTTGTGGCGCTCACCGCCTGGCGGATCCACAAGGTCTGGCAGCGCTACCAGATGCATCTGTTCGTGCAGTCGCGCCCGCGCAACGCCCCCGCGGCGTCCAACGCCGCCGTCGAGAACGAGATGCTGGCCCTGCGGGGCAAGCAACACGGGCGCGGCGCGGAGCTGACCTTCTGGACCGGTTTCATGATGGGCGGCGTGATGACCCTCGATGCGCCGAACCCGGCCCATGCGGGCGATATGTATGAGCTGGACAGTGTCGGCGGGGCCGACAGCGGCGGCGATATCGGCGGCAGCATCGGTGGCGGCCTCGGCGGAGACATGTAGCCGATTCCGCTTTGTTCAAACGATTTCGAAATACCGTCGCGATTAGCGCTTTCGTCTGTGTGGATGCGGACGTACACCCTGCGGAACATTGCGTTCGCGCCAGCTTGTGAGACTATGGCGGATGCTTCTTAAAATTGGTCTGACCGCTACTTTCGCAGTCCTCGCCCTTATCGCGATCTGGCTGGACGATTCCTTCATTCTGTTCGGGATTGTCATCGCCGTGACGTTTTTTCTCTATCTCCTGCGCTGGCAGGGGAAATTGGGTTCGACGAAGGAGGTTCATCCTCTACCGGATGACAGCGACACGCCTGGAGATCTGCCGTAGTCGCGCCGACGCAGAATTGCGGCGTCATGCGCGGACTTGATCCGCGCATCTATTGCATCAACCTCATGCTGAGCCTGTCGAAGCATGCCTTGCGACGCCCTCTCCTTCGACAAGCTCAGGATGAGGGCTTTTTAGTTCGTGCACACAGCCAAGATGATGCCCGGATCAAGTCCGGGCATGACGTTGATTTTTGGGCGATGCGGGCGGGATTGAAACCCGCCCCTACGTTTCAGAGGTAACGCCATAAGGGAGGCATGACACGCAGCCCCTATATGTTCGGATGACGGCCCGTAGGGGCGGGTCTGCGACCCGCCCGCATGGCGACAGCGACCCTGGCCTACTGGACGTTCGATTTCTTGTTCGCCACGAGCCGCTGGACCCGGGTCTTCGTGCGGTCGACCAGCTTGTCGATTCTCGGCGCGAGTTCCTCGAGCCAGTAGGGGTCGCTGTAGACGGCATCGCAGAGCCGCTTGCGTTCGGTCTCGGAATTGAAGCGCCGCATCCAGATGAAGACGCGCTCGTCGCTCTCGCCATGCCAGATGCCGCAGGGCA
>JAQCFD010000337.1 GCA_027618305.1 Pseudomonadota bacterium | reverse complement strand
GAGACGATGGATGAAGCCATCAAGTATCGGTTCGTCACGCCGCGCGATGGGGGTGCGACCGGCGCGGTGGTCCTCGCAGGCCCCACCTGCGACAGCGCCGATATCCTCTATGAGAAAACCGCCTATGCGTTGCCGCTCGACCTGCGGGTGGGCGACAAGGTGCAGATTCTCTCGACCGGGGCCTATACGACGACCTACTCGTCGGTAAACTTCAACGGGTTCGCCCCCCTGAAATCGGTCTGCATCTAGCATCACGATTGCGGTGACACAGAATTCCGCCGCCAGTACCACCGCGAGGTGATACGTTTGTGCGCCGCAACATTGGACATGTGACCATGGCTCCCGAATCTGGCCCGGACTTCGAGCAACCCGAGGATGTCGTGAAATGGTTGTCGCGGCATGCGGACACGGCCAACCTTCAGGCAGCAATCTGCGACCTCAACGGCGTCCTGCGTGGCAAGCGTATCCCCGTGCCGCAGGTCGAAAAGATCCTCGAGGGCTCCATGCGCATGCCCCTGTCAATCGTCGGGGTCGACATCTGGGGTGAAGATATCGTCGGCAGCCCGCAGGTGTTCTTGAGTGGCGATACCGATGGGCGATGCTTGCCCACGGGACGCGGAATCCTTCCGATCAACTGGATGTCGCGTCCGAGTGCGCTGATTCCGCTCTGGATGTTCGAGGATCACAACACACCGTTCCTCGCCGACCCGCGCCAGGCGCTCGCCCGGATCACGAACCGCTATCATGCGCTCGGCCTGCGCCCCGTCGTCGCGACGGAGCTGGAATTCTATCTCGTGGATCCCGACGCCGAGAGCGCGGTACCGCCGATATCGCCCTACACTGGCAAGCGTCTGGATTCCGACGCGATCATGTCGATCGACGAACTCGATGTCTTCGGAGAGTTCTTCTGGGATGTCTATGCCGAGTGCGCATTGCAGAACGTGCCTGCAGATTCTGCAATCGCGGAAAACGGTGTCGGCCAGTTCGAGATCAACCTCCGACACACCAGCAATCCCCTCAAGGCCGCCGACGACGCCATTCTGTTCAAGCGGATCGTCAAGGGCGTGGCACGCAAGCACAAGCTTGCGGCAACCTTCATGGCAAAACCCTATGGCACGCGCTCGGGGAACGGCTTCCACGTTCATTTCAGCCTGCTGGACAAGGACGACGCCAACGTTTTCAACGACGGGACCGAAGAAGGGTCGCCGATCCTGTCACATGCCGTGGCCGGAATGCTTCAGGCCATGCCTGATTCCACACTGATATTTGCGCCACATTTCAATTCCTTCCGACGCCTGCGTCCCGACACCCATGCACCGACATCGGTGTCCTGGGGATACGAGAACCGGACGACCGCAATACGCATTCCCGGCGGCGCCCGGGAGGCGCGGCGCATTGAACACCGGGTCGCCGGTGCGGATGCCAATCCTTACCTGGTTGTCGCCGCCATTCTGGGCGCCGCCCTTTATGGTATCGAGAACGAGCTGTCTCCGCCGGACCCCTTTCGCGGGCGCGCCTATTCTGAGCGGCTGCCGAAACTTCCGGCGGACTGGGCCTCGGCGGTCAACGCCTTCGAGGACAGCACCATCATTCCCGAATTCTTCGACGAGGTCCTGCGCACGCTGCTGGTGGCCTGCAAGCGCCAGGAAATGGCGAGTTTTGCCTCCAACGTGACCGACTTCGAGTTCGCGACCTATCTCGAGATCGTATGATGCATCGTGACGGCCCGTATGCGGGTGACGGGTCCTATCCGCCGAGCTATTACGCCGCTTCGGTCAATTCAACGCGCACGCCCGTAATCCTCGAGGGTGATCGCGAATCGGATATCTGCATCGTCGGTGCCGGCTACTCCGGCCTCTCGACGGCAATCCATCTCCTGGAACGCGGGCACAAGGTCACCCTCGTCGAAGGCGCACAGATCGGCTGGGGCGCATCGGGCCGAAACGGCGGCCAGGTGGTCAACGGCCTCAACGCGAGCCTCGACGCCATTGACCGGAAATACGGGAACGAAACGGCGACATTCGTCGGCGGTCTGCTCCAGGAAGGCGCGGAAATCATTTACGGGATTATCGACCGTTTCGCGATCGATTGCGATCTCAAGCCGGGCAACATCTACGCCGCCTACACCGAACGGCACCTGCGATCGCTCGAGGCAAAGCAGGCCTTGTGGCGCCGTCATGGCATGGACGACCACGAGATGCTCGACCGGGCCGCGATCCGCCGACATGTCGGCAGCGACGTCTATGCCGGCGGCATGCTGGATCATTCCGGTGCGCACCTGCATCCGCTCAACCTCGCCCTCGGAGAAGCGCGTGCCGCCGAACGTCTTGGCGCGACGATCTTCGAGCGTTCCCCGGTCACGGGAATCGAAGCAGTCGGAGACCGGGTGGTGGTGCGCACGGCGCGTGGCAGAATCAGCGCGCGGCCCCTGGTGCTCTGCGGCAACGCCTATCTGGGCCAAGTCGTGCCGGCACTGTCGCCGCGCGTCATGCCGGTATCGACGCAAATGATCGCGACGACGCCGCTCGACCCGCAACTGGCGCAAGACATCCTGCCGACCGACAAATGCGTCGAGGACACACGCTATATCCTGGATTATTTCAGGCTGTCCGCCGATCGGCGTCTCCTGTTCGGCGGCGGTGTTGTCTATGGCGGGACCGAACCCGCCGATATCGTG
>JAQCFD010000336.1 GCA_027618305.1 Pseudomonadota bacterium | reverse complement strand
GGCAGGACTCGAACCTGCGACATGCTGATTAACAGTCAGCTGCTCTACCAACTGAGCTACACCGGATTAATGGCGCGCGGTTATAACAAACACTTCGCGATACGCAAAACGAATCGTCAATTGTCGTCGGAAACTATCCACGTGCCCGTCTCGCCGGCGATCGCGCGGCCCAGATTTTGCGGATTGGTCACGATCCCGGTGCCCCCGCCGGCTTCGATAAACTCAATGATTGCGTCGATTTTCGGGCCCATGCTTCCTTCGGGGAACTGCCCGTCCGCCTTGTGCGCGCGCGCTTCAGACACGGTCATGCGGTCGATCCAGCGTTCATCAGGTTTCCCGAAGTTGATCGCAACCTTTTCGACTTCCGTGGTGATCACGAGAAATTCAGCGTTGAGTTCATGGGCCAGGAGGCTCGAGGCGAGATCCTTGTCGATGACCGCCTCAAGCCCCTGCAGGTCACCTTCCTCGTCGCGGTAGACCGGAATTCCGCCGCCGCCGCACGCAATCACGATATGATTCGCGTCGATCAGGGTCTCGATGGCGCCAATATCCACGATCGACTGGGGCCGCGGCGAGGCGACCACACGGCGCCAGCCCCGATCGCTTTCTTCACGCACCTGCCAGCCATGGTCGGCCGCGTGGGTCTTCGCGAAGTCTTCGGTCATGTGCGAGCCGATAGGCTTCGAGGGGTTGGCGAAGGCGGGGTCCGCACGGTCGATCAGCACCTGGGTAACGACCGCTATGGCATGGCGATAGATGCTGCGACGGCGCATTTCATTCTGCATGGCCCGCTGAAACATCCAGCCAATGGCGCCCTGGGTATCGGCACCCGCATAATCCATCGGCACCGGCGGGACTTCAGCGATGGCGATCTCGGACCGGCGGAGGATGAACCCGACCTGGGGGCCATTGCCGTGGGTAATCACCACGTCCCAGCCCTGTTCGATCATGTCCGCGATATGGCCAACCGTGATGGCGGCTGCGGCGTACTGGTCGGGTATAGATTTGTGGTCGGCGTCGATGATCAGTGAATTTCCGCCGGCTGCAACGACGGCTGTCTTCTGGCGTGGTGGCATGGTGTCGCCTCCTTCCGAAGCCTCAGATATCAGTCAACAAAAGTCTCCGCGAGTGCGGCGACGGCCGCTGAAAAACATGCGAGCGGCGCGTGGGTGATGCCCGCGCCGACCTGGCCGATACCGGCCTCGCGGTGTGCGATGCCCGTGTTGATGACCGGGGCAATACCTGTGTCGACGACATTTCGAATGTCGATGCCCGCCGGGGTTGCCAGGAAATCGAGTGCCGGCAGGGTGAAGGCGGTGTTCCGGCCGAATGTGATGTGAGCCATGCGTCGCGAATTCGCGAGCGCGTCGGCTGCGGTGCCACCGACGAACTGCACGATTGCCGGGGACGCGGCCATCGCAAAGGCACCGATCCCGGCCGTCTCGGTGATCGAGCTGTCGCCCAGATCGGGGTTGGCGTCGCTGGTGCTGTAGCCTGGAAAGAACAAGCCGTCGATGATTGAAGCCGGCGCCTCGAACCAGTCGTCGCCAAGGCCGCTCACGCGGATACCGAAATTCACGCCGTTGCGGGCCATGGCCGTCACCAGGCTGGAACCCGGCACGCCATGCGCGGCGTCGAGCATGGATTTGCAGGCGGCCATCGACAGGTTGAGGAAGAAATGGTCGTTGCTGTTAATAAAGGTGACGACGTCCGAGAGGGTCTTGGCATCGAGCCCGGCGTCCAGAGCCGCCGGGATCAGTCGCTTGATCAACAGGGCCGAGGCCGCGCCGTTTCGGTTATGCACCTCGTCACCCATGTGAAGCGCCTGAGCCATGATGGGCTTGAGCTCGAGGTCGCCCAGTTTCGCGAGCGTCGCCGCGAGTGCCGGTGCCAGCACGTCACGCATCCATTCCAGATGCGCAACCACGTCAGGTGAATTGGCACCGAAGCGCAACACCTTGCCGAGGCCTTCGTTCAGGTTCGAGAAGGTTGTGTGGTCGTGGACAGGGTCTTCGATAATCCAGAGCGGCATAGACGGGCTGATGATGCCGGCCATAGGACCCACGGCCCCGAAATGATGGCAGGGCGCGAAGGAAATCTCGCCCGACCCGGCCAGGGTCTCGGCTTCGGCGGGAGTCTTCGCCCAGCCCTCATACACGCACGCACCGGCAATCGCACCGCGAACCGGCGCGCACATGTCGTCCCAGGCGATGGGCGGACCGGAATGCAGGATCATCCGCTCGCCCAGGCCTTTCAGCACGTCGCGCGCGAATCCGACGCCGCGCAGCGTCGGCTGCGCCGCCAGATAGCGGCTGAAGGCGGTCTGGTTCGCCGCCTCGATGTCGGCCCGGTTGATGAGGCGGGACAGGGCGCGTGCGACGTCCTCGTCATGGGCCGGCGGGGCCCATTCGACTTCGGCCACATTGGCCCCGGCAGCGCGAATGGGCGCGGCGAACTGGGCCAACCCGACATTGATGACTGAAAGCGGTGCGCCAAACAGATCGCTCATTGTATGCCCTCCAGGATCGCGGCGGCCGTGCGGACCGCCTGGGCGTTGTTGTCGGCGAGAAGGACGCCGAGACCGGCCATCGCATCACGTTGGCGGGCGAAGCCTTGCGGATCACCCGCGGTGCCGCAGACAAATCCAAGCAAAACAGGCCCGCCGTTCTTATGCGCGGGAACCGCCGACAATGCC
>JAQCFD010000036.1 GCA_027618305.1 Pseudomonadota bacterium | reverse complement strand
ATTGTCCTACAGTGTAGATCTCGCCGGATTTGGTGGGTCGGAAAAGTTTATCCGCAATGAGGTCGGCGCGAATTACTACACGCCCCTGTTCGGCACGTCACTAATCGGAAACCTGAAAGGTGAAACAGGCGTCCTGACGGCCTTGCAAGACGACGAGACACGTGTCTCTGAACGGTTCTTCCTCGGCGGAAGTCGTCTGCGCGGTTTCAAGTCCGGCGGTATTGGGCCGCGCGATCTTAAAACAGACGATGCTCTCGGCGGGACGCAGTATTATCGTGGTTCGGCAGAAATAGGATTTCCGCTCGGCTTGCCTGAAGAGTTTGATATCCAGGGTGCAGTGTTCAGCGATGTGGGCAGCGTTTGGGGAAATGACGATCCGTTCCCTGACATTGCAGATGACGCCAGCATGCGCACAACAGTCGGCATCGGATTGGGATGGGGCTCGCCTGTCGGTCCGGTCCGCATCAACCTAGCCCGCGCTGTCACTAAGGAAGATTATGACAAGACCGAGTTCTTCAGCTTCTCCTTCGGAACGCGGTTCTAACGGAGTGATAATCATGCGGATGCAACGGCTCGCCGCCGTCATCTTTTTTGTTGCGGTTTCGTTTCTGACGGTACCCGTGCAGGCGCAGGTCGTCGAGAAGCCGCCGGTTCCATCGATTGCGATCATCGACGTGGAGAAAATTCTGCGTGAATCCCTGGCGGTCCAGTCTGCGCGCTCACAAATCGACAAGATCGCGGCTGATTTGCAGAAACAGATCGCGACCGAGGAAGAAATGCTGCGTTCGGAAGAGAAACAGCTTCAGCAGCAGCGTGCGCTCCTGACACCCGAAGTCTATTCGGAACGCCGTCAGGCCCTCCAGGGGCGCGCGGCTTCATTGCAGCAACGTGCCCGATCGCTGCGCCAGGCGCTTGATCGTGGCATGGCTCAGACGATGCAACGCATCCAGCTTGTCCTGTTTGAGGAAGTCGGGAAACTGTCGGAAGAAATAGGCGTCAATCTGGTGCTTCCACGATCGCAGATCGTGGTCGCCCTTGATTCGTTCGACATCAGTGAGCGGTCGCTCAAGCGTCTGAATGCTCGCCTCTCCGAAGTTGAGATGGAAATCAATACCAACGAGCCGGGCAAACCGGCGGGCAAATGATCGAGACTGATGGCTGACTCGCGGTTTTTCGAGAACAAGGGCCCCATTTCGATTGCGGACCTCGCGGAGGTGGCGGGCGCCACGCTGGGCGATGGAGCTGACCCCTCCCTGTTGATCGAGGATGTGGCCCCACTTGATGTCGCGGGTCCCGGCCATGTCAGTTTCCTGGACAACCGAAAATACGTTACAGCATTCGAGGCATCGAAGGCTGCGGCGTGTATCGTGTCGCCGGCGTTCGCAGACCGGGCGCCGGACGGCATGGCCTTGTTGTTGAGCGAAACGCCCTATCGCGGCTACGCCCGCATTGCGCACGCTTTTTATCCGGGATCAACAGACCGCACTGGCGTTCATCCCGCCGCATTTGTCGACGATACAGCAGTGCTGGATGGCGACGTGACGGTGGGTGCCAATGCCGTCATCGAGGCGGGCGTGCGCCTGGGTGCCGGGGCCGTGGTCGAAGCCGGTGCGGTGGTGGGTCGAGGCGTCACGGTGGGCGCCGGAACCGTAATTGGCGTCGGTGCCAGCATTTCCCATTGTGATATCGGTGCGCGGTGTGAGCTGCACCCGGGGGTTCGTATAGGGACGCGGGGCTTTGGTTTCGATATGTCAGCCGAAGGTCACCTGAATGTGCCCCAGCTTGGTCGGGTGATTGTCGGCGACGACGTGGAAATCGGCGCGAACTCGACGATCGATCGCGGGGCTGGTCCGGACACCGTGATCGGCGACGGCTGCAAGATTGATAATCTGGTGCAGATCGGGCACAACGTCCGTCTGGGCAAGGGGTGCGTCGTCATCGCACAAGCGGGTGTTGCCGGGAGTGCAACGGTCGAGGATTTTGTCATCCTGGCTGCGCAATCGGGTGTTGCTGGGCATATAACGGTCGCAACCGGAACCCAGCTCGCGGCGCGTAGCGGATTGATGCGGGACTCCGAACCCGGAGCAAAATTGGCGGGCAACCCCGCTATTCCGGCCAAGGAATATTTCCGCCAGATGGCCGTTCTTGCCAAGGTCGCAAAGGACCGAGGCCGCTAGACACTGAATGAACTTGCCGGTTAGCGATTATGGATACGAAACTCGATCACTCCCAAATGAATGAGAATGCCCGCGAGGTCGTCGACATCCTCGAGGTGATGGAGATGATTCCTCATCGCCAGCCTTTCCTTATGATCGATCGCGTCGAAGACATTGTCATCCGCCAGAGCGCGACCGGCATCAAGAACGTCACGATCAACGAACCGTTCTTTCTCGGTCATTTTCCGGTCCGGCCGGTCATGCCGGGGGTTCTGATCATTGAGGCCATGGCACAAACGGCGGCGGTGCTGGTGGTTGAGACACTTGGCAAGGATGCGCTTGGCAAACTTGTCTATTTCATGACCATCGACAGTGCGCGATTCCGCAAACCGGTGGTTCCTGGCGATCAGCTGAAACTGTTCGTTACCGTTCAACGCAACCGCGCCAATGTGTGGAAATTCAGCGGAGAGGCGAAGGTTGGTGACACTGTTGTCGCCCAGGCGACCTATTCCGCGATGATCATGGATTCCTAGATGAGCGATATTCACCCCACGGCGGTGATCGAAGACGGGGCGAAACTCGGAGCTGACGTTCAGATTGGTCCCTATTGCGTTATCGGCAGTGAGGTCGTGCTCGGAGACGGCGTGAAACTTCACAGCCATGTCGTCGTCGGTGGACGAACAGCGATCGGACCTGAAACCGAAATTTATCCATTCGCATCGATCGGCCTGCCGCCACAGGACCTGAAATTCTCCGGCGAAGATTCCGAGCTTCGGATTGGCGCCAGGGTCCGGATTCGCGAACATGTAACCATGAACCCGGGGACATCCGGCGGCGGTCTGCTCACCAGCGTCGGGGATGATTGCCTGTTCATGGTGGCCTCCCATGTCGCCCATGATTGCATTGTCGGAAATCACGTCATCCTGGCCAACAACGCCACTATTGCGGGCCATGTCCATGTTGGCGACTATGCGATCATCGGTGGGTTGGCGGCGGTCCACCAGTTTGTGCGCATCGGCGCGCATGCGATGGTCGGGGGCATGTCGGGTATTGAGCATGACCTGATCCCCTACGGTTCGGCCATGGGTGAACGGGCGCGCCTGCGCGGGTTGAACCTCGTGGGGCTGCAGCGCCGTGATTTCTCACGCGACGATATCCATCATCTGCGCACCGCGTATCGGCTCCTGTTTGCGCAAGAAGGCACGATGCAGGAACGGGTCGATGATGTGGTCGCGTTGTACGCGGAGAATAAGGGGGTCATGGAGATCGTCGATTTTGTCCGCGAGAAATCCTCGCGCGCGGTCCTCCAGCCCAAATCCACGAATGGCGCCTAAGCTCGGTATTCTCGCCGGTGGCGGTCCCTTGCCGGGACTTTTGATTAAGGCATGCCGGGCGACGGACAGGCCGGTCTTCGTTATTGCCTTTGAAGGACAGGCCGATCCGGACGTGATTGGCGACGCGCCGCATGCGTGGGTGCGGCTGGGCGCGGCGGAAGATGCGCTGGGGCGGTTGCGGGCCGAGGATGTTCGGGAGATCGTGATGGCGGGCCCCGTACACCGGCCGACGCTCAGGGAACTGCGTCCGGATCGACGCGCCGCCCGCTTCGTGGCACGCGGTCTGTTGAACAAGGGCGACAACGGCCTGCTTGGCGCCATTGTGCGCGCGCTAGAAGAAGACGAGGGGTTTCGCGTTGTTGGCGCCGATAGCGTGCTGCAGGAGATGCGGGCGGTCGAGGGTGCGTTCGGTAAGGTTGTGCCGAGTCCGGAAGACGAAGCCGATATCGCCCATGGCGTGCGCATTCTCGACGCGACGGGGCATCTGGACATCGGTCAGGCCGTCGTTGTGCAGCAGGGCATCGTCCTGGGCCTCGAGGCCGCCGAAGGGACGCGGGGGTTGCTGGAACGCTGCGGGGCGCTGCGTCGCGAAGGGCGGGGCGGGGTGCTGGTAAAGCTGCCCAAACCGGGCCAGGAAATTCGCGCGGATATGCCGACGATTGGACCAGAGACCGTGGCCGATGCAGTGGCCGCGGGGCTGGCCGGAATCGCCGTTGGCGCCGGGAACACGCTCGTGCTCGATCAGCCCGGTTTGGTCGCCGCCGCGGACGCCGCGGGCCTCTTCCTCGTCGGGGTGCGGCCTAGTGATTACCTCGAAGGCGGCGCGGCCGGCGGATGAGCGATCCCGCTGCAAATGTTTCAGGGTCCAATGTTTCAGGGACCGGCGGATCGGTACGCGGTCTGCATGTTTATGTCATTGCGGGAGAACCCTCGGGCGATGTGATTGGCGCCCGTTTGATCGACGCGCTGAACGCGTCTGCCGGCCCGGGGTTCCGCGTTTCCGGCGTGGGCGGCCCGGAGATGGAGGCGGCAGGCCTCAAGAGCCTGTTCCCCTATGGCGAGTTGGCGATCATGGGGCTGTTCGAGGTCCTGCCCAGCGTGCCCCGGTTGCTTCGTCGCATGCGGTCGGTGGCGGCCGACATCGAGCGGCAGAAGCCCGACATCATCGTCACGATCGATTCCCCCGGTTTCGTTTTTGGTGTGATCCGGCGTCTGCGTCCGCGCGAATGCCCCCGGGTGCATTATGTGGCGCCGACGATCTGGGCCTGGCGTGCGGGCCGGGTACGGAAGTTTCGAAAGCATTTCGATCATCTGCTGGCCCTGTTTCCGTTCGAGCCGCCGCTGTTTGACGCCGCAGGTCTGGCGAGTACGTTCGTGGGCCATCCGGTGGCGGAGGGCGAGGTCGACGCCGGTGATGGCGCTGCGTTCCGTTCGCGCCACAACATTTCGCC
This sequence comes from Pseudomonadota bacterium, assembly GCA_027618305.1. Classification (GTDB taxonomy): domain Bacteria; phylum Pseudomonadota; class Alphaproteobacteria; order UBA6615; family UBA6615; genus UBA8079. Next base: position 11,654 of record JAQCFD010000036.1, on the reverse strand, counting down.
CGATGCGACCATGCTTTGCATTTTGCCGGGCAGCCGCCGGGGTGAGGTGTCGCGCCTTCTGCCGATTGCGCGGGACACGGTCGCCCGGGCAATGCCGGATCGGCCGGACCTGACCCTCGTGATCCCGGCCGCGGCGAATGTCCGGGCTTTGATCGAAGAGACTGTCTCCACCTGGCCATGGCCCGTCTTGCTGGTGGATGGCGCGACGGAACGCTATGACGCCTTTGCAGCTGCCGACATGGCGCTTGCGACATCCGGGACGGTGACGCTCGAACTGTCATGGGCTGCGGTCCCCACAATCGTCATGTACCGGGTTTCCTGGCTCACCGGCGAGGTTGCGAGACGAATGATCCGGGTACGCTACGCCTCGATCGTCAACATCGTCGCCGACAGGGAGGTGCTGCCGGAATTTCTGCAGTCCCGTTGCAGACCGGAACTGATCGCGGGTGCGTTGCGGGAACTGATTGCGGATCCGCAACGCCGGGCAGACATGGGCACGGAAGCCCGCAGGATCTCGCGGGATATGGAGCCGGGCGGGGAGCGGCCAAGCCGGCGCGCGGCGCGGGCGGTGCTCGACATTGTCGCCGCCCGCCGCAAGCGGTAAAACCGGTCGGCACAGACATTCGCACATCAAAGGGGCGCCACCATGGCCGGCACTGACGCGTATCGACTTCTTCACACGATGATCCGGGTGAAGGATCAGGACAAATCGATCGATTTCTATACCCGCCATCTCGGGATGAAGGTCATCCGTCAGAAAGATTTCGAGGGCGGCCGTTTCACCAACACCTTCATTGGCTACGGCGACGAGAGCAGCGAGGCAGTAATTGAACTGACCTACAACTGGGATCAGGACGAGCCCTACAGCCACGGTTCCGGCTTCGGTCATCTTGCGGTGGGAGTGCCCGACATTCACGCGACCTGCGAGGCGCTGGAGGCCGAGGGGGTGAGCATCCCCCGCAAACCCGGTCCGATGAAGCATGGCACCACGGTGATCGCCTTCATCGAGGACCCTGACGGTTACAAGATCGAACTGATTGAGCAGGCATAGAACCATGAGCGAGACGAAGCGCACCGTATCCGAAATGATCGTCGATCCGAAGACTCTTCCCGAGGAATCCGGCTCTCCTTATCCGTCGCCTTACGACGAACTGGTCCGTGGGCGGCACCGTGCGCGGCTCTCCCCGGTACTCGGCTTGTCCGCGTTCGGTGTCAATCTGGTGCGCATCGAGCCCGGTGCCCAGTCTTCTGCGCGGCATTGGCATTCCGAGCAGGATGAGTTCGTCTACATTCTCGAAGGCGAAGCGACGCTGATCACCGACGAGGGCGAGACGACGCTCGCGGCCGGTATGGCGGCCGGATTCCCGGCGGGAAACCCCAACGGACACACGCTGGCCAACCGGTCTGACAGCGAGGTCCTGGCGATGGAGGTCGGCAATCGGCCCCGCGCCGAAGACGTGACCTATCCGGACATCGACATGGCGAATGAGGTTCGCGACGGCAAACCGCGTTTCATCCGCAAGGACGGCTCGTCCTTCGACCAGTAAGTCTCAAGTGCAAACGGCCCTCCAAAAAAGGAGGGCCGCTGCCGAAAATCAGACTATCGCCGAGACTATCGCTCGTCGATCGGGACGTAGGGTCGCTCGGTCGGCCCGGTGTAGAGTTGACGGGGCCGGCCGATACGCTGGGCCGGGTCCTCGATCATTTCCTTCCACTGGGCGATCCAGCCGACGGTCCGGGCAAGCGTGAACAGCACGGTGAACATGCTGGTCGGGAAGCCGATCGCCTTGAAAATGATGCCCGAGTAGAAGTCGACGTTCGGGAACAGCTTGCGTTCGACGAAATATTCGTCTTCCAGCGCGATCCGTTCGAGTTCCATGGCCAGGCCAAGCAGCGGATCGTTCGCCGCGCCGACTTCTTCCAGGACTTCGTCAGCCGATGCCTTGAGGACGCCCGCGCGCGGGTCGTAATTCTTGTACACCCGGTGGCCGAAGCCCATCAGGCGGAAGGGATCGTCGGGATCCTTGGCGCGCTCGAGGAATTCGGGGATGTTCTTCTTGTCGCCGATCTGCGCGAGCATCTCGAGCACGGCCTGGTTGGCACCGCCATGGGCGGGCCCCCAGAGGGTGGCCGTGCCGGCGGCGATGCAGGCGAAGGGGTTCGCGCCCGACGAGCCGGCAAGGCGAACGGTCGAGGTCGAAGCGTTCTGCTCGTGATCGGCATGGAGGATGAAAATCTTGTCCATGGCGCGCACGATCGCGGGGCTCGGCTTGTAATCCTCCGCCGGCACCGAAAACGTCATGTGCAGGAAGTTCTCGGCGTAACTCATTTCGTTGCTGGGATACACGAAGGGTTGGCCGACCGTGTACTTGTAGGCCCATGCCGCGATCGTCGGCATTTTGGCGATCAGCCGGTGTGAGGCGATCAGGCGCTGCTGCGGATCGTTGATGTCCGTCGAGTCGTGATAGAAGGCCGACATGGCACCGACGACGCCGATCATCACGGCCATCGGGTGGGCATCGCGACGGAACCCATTGAACAGGTTGCGCAGCTGCTCATGGATCATGGTGTGATTGGTGATGGTTGTCTCGAACTCGGTCATCTCCGCCTGGTTCGGCAGCTGCTTGTGGAGCAGCAGGTAGCAGACTTCCAGGAACGAACTGTTGTCGGCAAGTTCTTCGATCGTATAGCCGCCGTGACGCAGGATGCCTTCCTCGCCGTCGATATAGGTGAGGACGGAATCGCAGCTCGCCGTCGACGTGTAGGAGGGGTCGTAGGTGAACATGTCCGTTTCGGCATAAAGCTTGCGGACATCGATGACGCGCGGGCCTTCCGTGCCTTCCAGGATTGGCAGTTCGATCGTTCTATCGCCGATGGTCAGGGTCGCGGTATCCACGACTTTCGCGTCACTCATATAACTCTCCACCAAAATTTCGCGCGCGATATGCATTCGAGAGGCATATCCGGCGAGCCAGATTCATGTTGCGCCGCACTCTAATCGGCGAAGGCTCGTTCGGCAATAATGCTGAACCTTTTGGTTCAGGCCGTGAGACCTAATTCGCGGCGTTTTCGAGCCGCGCGAGTGTCTCATCCCTGCCGAGCACCGCCATGACCTCAAAGATACTCGGCGAAACATTACTTCCGGTTAACGCGGCCCGCAGGGGCTGCGCGACCTGACCGAGCTTCAAATCCCGGGATTCCGCATATTCTCGCGCAATCCCGTCGAGATCGGCTTCACCCCAAGATGTAACCTTTTTGAGCAGTTCGGCAAGTTCATTGAGGGCCTGGCGAGCCGCGTCGTCGGCGAGGCTGTGGCGTGCCTTCTCATTCATTTCAATGGGGGAGTCAACCAGATAAAGTGATGATAATTCATATAGTTCATGTGTATTCTTCGCACGTGACGCGAGTCCCGGCATGCCCGCGACGAGCCGTTTTTCGGCGTCGGGGGAAACAGTTATTCCGGCCGCATCAGCATCCCGCAGCACGCCGGCGGCCAGTCTCGCGGGATCCGCGACTTTCAGATAATGGGCATTGAGGTTGAGGAGCTTGTCCATGTCGAAGCGGGCCGGGGACCGCCCGACGCTGTCGAGATTGAACCATTCGACGGCCTGTTCGCGTGAAATGGTCTCATCGTCGCCATGGGACCAGCCGAGACGCAGCAGATAGTTGCACATGGCCTCGGGCAGAATGCCCATCTCTTCATAAGCCTCGACCCCCAGCGCGCCGTGGCGCTTGGAGAGCTTCGCGCCGTCAGCGCCATGAATCAGCGGGATATGGGCGAATTCAGGGACGTCCCAGCCGCAGGCCTCGAACAGGTGGAGCTGGCGAAACGCGTTGTTGAGGTGATCGTCGCCGCGGATCGCGTGGGTCACCCCCATATCGTGATCGTCGACCACGACGGCGAGCATGTAGGTCGGTGTACCGTCGGACCGCAGGATGATGAAATCATCCAGGGTGTCATTGGCCTTGGTGACGTCGCCCTGCACCAGATCGGCGATGGTGGTCTCACCCTCGACCGGCATCTTGATCCGGATTACGGGGTCGATACCCGCGGGCGCGTCTGACGGGTCGCGGTCGCGCCAGCGGTTGTCATAATTTCGCGCGGCGCCGCCTGAAATCTTGGCGTTCTCGCGCATTTCGGCCAGTTCTTCGGGCGAGCAGTAACATTTGTAGGCCCTGCCGTCGGTGACGAGTTGCTCTGCCACCTCGCGATGCCGGTCCGCATTCCGGGACTGGTAGATCTCCGGGCCATCCCAATCGAGCGCAAGCCAGCGCATCCCTTGCAAAATGGCCTGCACGGCCTCGTCCGTGGAACGTTTGAGGTCCGTGTCCTCGACCCGCAGAAGGAATTTTCCCCCGTGGTGCCGGGCGAAAAGATAGTTGAACAGGGCGGTCCGTGCGCCGCCGATATGCAGAAATCCGGTGGGCGAGGGGGCAAAGCGGGTGACGACGGACATGGGCGTTCGGCTCGATCAAGGAAGGAAGGATTGCCGTTCGTATGGCGGTGTGGTGCCCGTGCGTCAACGAAGATTTGAGATGACGCGCTTGACCCGGACGACCGGGTGGAGAGACGCTGTCCATCGACACCATGCTTCAGGCGCTGACATTTGCGACTTCCGTCGCTTTCCTGCGGTCACCGTCCGTTCTGCGAGACGGGCTCTGGTCGGCCTTCCACGCCGAGCGGGAACGCTGGGTTTTGTGGCTGCCGGTCGCGCTTGGCATCGGAATTTCGATCTATTTCGGGCTGCCGGAAGAGCCGGTCTGGTTTACCGGGGCGGTGCTGTTGGGAATATCGTGTGCGGGCCTGATCGCGGTCCGGCGCGGCGCGTCGTTGCGGCTTTTGATGGTCCTGGCCCTGTTCGCCGCCACTGGGTTCGCGGCAGCGCAGTGGCGCACGGTCAGCGTGGCGGCTCCCGTGCTGGCGGACGCGCAGCTTAATGCCGTGGTGGCGGGTCGTGTGGTGAGCGTGGAGCCGGCCGCGCGGGGGCCCCGTGTGGTGCTCGATCAGGTAAGTATTACAGGCACGGATACAGGCCCGCCCGCCCGCATTCCTGACCGCTTGCGTTTGCGCCTGCGGGCAACCGATGCAGGCGTTCGGCCGGGTGATCGGTTGCGCGTGCGTGCGCGGCTGTCGCCGCCGCCCGACGCGTCTTTTCCCGGCGGCTATAATTTCTCGCGCGCCGCCTGGTTCGCGCGGATCGGCGCGGTCGGTTTTGCCCTGGCTCCGGCGGACATTTCACCCGATACGCGCGACGGCGGCGCCATCACGCGCTTCAGGTCGGCAATCGAGCGTGCGCGTGTAGACATTGCCACGCGCATCGCGGACGGTATCGGCGGGCCCGCCGGTGGCGTGGCGGCCGCCCTGGCGACCGGTCAGCGCGGCGAAATCCCCGAGCATGTCCACGATGACATGCGGGATTCGGGGCTCGCCCATTTGCTGGCGATTTCCGGCCTGCATCTCGGGCTGGTGGCCGGTTTCGTGTTCGCCTTGGTGCGCGGCGGTTTCGCACTCTGGCCCCGGGCGGCGCTGGGCTGGCCACTGAAGAAGATCGCCGCGGTGACCGCGCTGGGCGCCGCCGCGATCTATCTGATGCTTGCCGGGGCGACGATCCCCACGCAGCGTGCCTTCGCCATGACGGCCATCGTCCTCGTCGCGATCCTGATCAATCGCACAGGAATTTCCCTGCGGCTTGTCGCCTGGGCGGCAATGATCATCCTTGTGCTGCGGCCCGAGGCATTGCTGAGCGTCAGCTTCCAGATGTCGTTTGCCGCCGTCATCGCGCTGGTGGCGGCCTATGAGGGGCTTGGCGGGCGGTTTCGGCGCGCCGCCGCCACCAGCCCCTGGGCGCGGCGGGTCTGGATGTATTTCGCGGCAGTCGCGTTCAGCTCGCTGGTCGCGAGCCTGGCGACCGCGCCCTTTGCGGTGTTCCACTTCAACCGGTTCGCCCCCATGGGGCTGGCGGCAAACCTGCTGGCGGTGCCGATCACCGCCCTGTGGGTGATGCCGATGGAGGTGCTGGCGTTGCTGCTCATGCCGCTGGGGCTGGAAGGGCTGGTCCTGCCGGCCCTCGGATGGGGAGTGGAGACCGTGTTGTGGGTCGCACGCACGGTTGCGTCATGGCCGGGGGCCGCGATCACCGTGGCCCAGCCCAGCGTCGCCGGCATGATCGCCGTGGCCGCGGGCGGGCTCTGGCTGTGTCTGTGGCGCCGCCGGTGGCGCTATGCGGGGGTCCCGCTAGTGATCCTGGGGCTGGCGACCGCGGGGCACGAGGACCCGCCCGATATCCTGATCTCCGGGAACGCCGGGCTCATCGCTGTCCGCGCCGACACGGGCGCGGCGCATCTGTCGAACCTGCAGGCGTCGCCCTTCGTACGCGACATCTGGCAACGCCGCCTCGGGGTGGTGGCATTCCTGCCGTTCGACGCGGGCCTGAGCTGCGACGCGCTCGGCTGCACGGGCACGGTGCGGGGTCGGGCGATCGCCGTGGTCGCGAACGCGCATGGCTTCGAAGAGGAATGCCGTCGGGCCGTCATCCTGATTTCCGGCGAGCCGATCCCGCGCAGCTGCACCGGGCCGGCGGTTGCCATCGGGCGTTTCGACGTCTGGCGATCTGGCGCCCATGCGGTCTGGTTGTCCGACGACGGCCAGCCGGTCAGGGTCTGGCACGCGCGTGAACGCAATCCGGGGCGGCCCTGGATGCGGGCGCCGTTGACGCCGTCCCGGCGCGCCGCGTCGGGACCGGACAACTGACCTTTTTCACTCCAAACCGATTGTTAATTGTTTTCCGATGAAGTGGATGGCGGGTCCGCGTGCTTCGTGTCCGCAGCATGCATGAGGGGCTTGAAAGGCCGGTCTGGTGATGGATTCACGCCTAGAAGCATTTGTCGCCGAATGTGATTGCCTGGCCCGCACCCATGCCGGTGCGGGTGAGTATGTCGCACGCGCAGCCCCCCGCATGCTCGACCTTGCCGCGATGGGCCTCGACCTGCTTTCCCCCGAACAGCGGCGCGATGATCCGCGCAGCTATGCCCGCAATGCGCTCCACCTGGGTTCGCAGCGTGGCGTATCGCTGTTTGCGCTGGTCTGGCGGCCTGGCCAGTGGACCCCGATCCACGATCATGGAACCTGGGGGGTGGTCGGCGTGCTCGAAGGGGTTCTCGAAGAGCGCAGTTTCGTCCCGCGCAGCTACGAAGTCGATGATGCGGATGCGATCGAACTTCTGCCCGGCGGAATTTCTCTGCTGAGCCCCGGTTCAGTCAGCACGTTCGTCCCGAACCCGGATCATATTCACATGACGGGCGTGCCCGAGGATCGCGAGACGGCGGTGAGCCTGCACGTGTATGGCCGGTTGATGAACAGTTACCATTTCTACGATCGCGACGCGGGGACCCGCCGCCTTGTCGCCGTCGAGCATTTCGAAAGCTGACGCCGATGTGCAGATGGCTCGCATATTCCGGCCCCGAACTGGTTCTCGAAGACCTGCTGTTCAAGCCGGAGAACTCGCTGATCCAGCAAAGTCTTGCGGCCACGCGCAGCATCGCGACGACGAATGGCGACGGCTTCGGGGTGGGCTGGTACGGACAGCGGACATCGCCCGGTGTCTTCCGTGACACGCTGCCGGCCTGGAACGATGCAAATCTGCGCAGCCTGGCGCAGCAGATCAGCTCGCAAATGTTCCTGGCCCATGTCCGCGCTTCGACAGGCACGGCGACGAGCCGGGAAAACTGCCATCCGTTTCGCCGCGGGCGGTTGATGTTCATGCACAACGGCCGGGTCGGTGGCTACGCCGCGTTGCGCCGGGAGCTGGAGCAGATGATTCCCGCCGAGATCTATCCTGGTCGAAACGGGACAACTGACAGCGAGGCTATTTTCCTGCTGGCCTGCGGCAACGGGCTCGCCGAGGATCCGGGCGGCGCACTTTGTCGGACGGTAAACCAGATTCTGACGCTGATGCAGCGCAGCGGCAGCGATGAGCCGTTCCGCATGACCGCCGCGGTCTCGGACGGTCATAAAATCCACGCCGTCCGCTATTCAAGCGATCGTGAATCCCCGAGTCTGTTCTATGGCACCGGTGGCTCGATCGAGGTGGCCGATTCCCGCGTTCGGTTCCGGTCCGGGGCCGGATCTGTGCTCATCCTGTCGGAACCCCTCGATGAACGATGCGCGGACTGGCGCGAGGTTGCGGAAGGCCAGTTGATCGAGGTTGCGGACGGGCAGGTGACGTTGCGGCCGTTCTGCCCCTAGGGTTTTCAGTACTGACGGAGAAGCCCGACGAGCTCGCCCTGCACCGCGACCTGGTCCGGCCCGAAGATGCGCGTCTCGTAGGCCGGATTGGCCGCTTCCAGCGCCACGGAATCGTTGCGCCGGCGCAGGCGTTTCAGGGTGACTTCCTGACCGTCGACGAGGGCCACCACGATCGAGCCATTGTCGGCCGTGTCCGTGCGCCGGATGAGGACGGTATCGCCATCGAGGATGCCGGCATCGATCATCGAATCGCCTTCGACCTCGAGACAGTAATGATTGCCGCGCCCGAGCATGGACGGCGGCACGCTGATAAAGCGGGTCGGGTCGCGCAGCGCCTCGATGGGCGTGCCCGCGGCGATCTTGCCGAGGAAGGGCAGTTCGACATCGCCGCCGCCGGATGAATCTCCCGACGATGGCGCACCGGTCATTTCGGAAGGCGCGATCACGGGCGCAGAATTTGTGTCCCGGCCGCCCTCGATTACATGGGGTGAGAAGGGCGCGCCCTGGCCGATCTGGCCAACAGTCGCACCAACGCCGGCCTCGTCAGGTAGGCGGAGAACTTCCAGGGCGCGGGCCCGGTGGGCGAGACGGCGGATGAATCCGCGCTCTTCCAGCCCGGTGATCAGCCGGTGAATACCCGACTTGGACTTGAGCCCGAGGGCGTCTTTCATCTCATCGAAGGACGGCGCAACGCCGGTCGCGTTGAGCCGTTCGTTGATGAAGGTGAGAAGTTGGTGCTGCTTGCGCGTCAACATGTGGTCGTGGCCCCCAAAACTCGGTCCGAATTCGGACAATTTCCAAACGCGGCAGCACCACAAGCCATGGAACAAACCGCAAACATCTTTGGATGTTCTAGTGTTGTTCTTTTGACTCGTCAATCAAACTTAGTCTGGGAGGTTGCTCGAATTGATTATTTGGCGGGCGCGATAGTCGTCAAGGGCCCGATTCAACAGATGTGCGGCACCATAGCCGCCAACGACATATCGGCTTTTCAGTGAAGAGGCGAACCGAAACGTGTTGCGCAATCGGCTCAGCGGACTTCTGTTCCGGTATCGAATGCGAACGGGGTACCCGCCTTCGAAGAGTTCGACGTCCTTGAAGGAAATTTTTCGAAATGGCGTTTGCGCATGGTCCTCGTGAATGACCATCTGGCGCCAGCCGGGTTTAACAAGCGAGGCAAGAATAAAGGCAGCGAATCCACCGCCACCGAGGAATAGAAGCCAGCCCCGGAACTGGTTCAGGGACGGGTTGTCCTGAAGCAGAATCCACAGCCCTAAAAACGTGCAGGGCAACAACAGGAACAGGGGCGCGACGTAGTCCCTGGCATATGTCGGAACCACAATCGGGTAGCGGCCGCGCCAGAGGATTTCGACGAGTTCAGTCCGGCTGACGGCTTTCTTCGATGACACGAATTAAATCCGCAGGTTCCCGTCCCCCAGCCGCACGAAGGCGACCGGGTCGCCGGCCCTGGCCGCCGGCGCGTGGGGCGGCCGGACGATGAGGCAGTCGGCGGCGGCGAGGCGGGAGAACATGGAACTGTCCTGCTTGGGGAAGGGCGTGGCGACGAGCCTATCGCCATCACGCGATAGCGTGGCGCGCAGGTAGTCCTCGCGCCGGTCATTCTCGCCCAGATCGACACCGAGGGTGGCGATCTCGAAGACCGGCTCGGTCTCGTTGGTGCCGAGCATTTTCGCCAGTGCGGGTTTGAGGAACAGCACGCCGCAGACGGTCGATGACACCGGGTTGCCCGGGAAGCCGAGCATGGGCACATCGCCGAGCCGCCCGAACATCAGGGGTTTGCCCGGCCGCATGGCGATTTGCCAGAAATCCAGTTCCAGGCCGATGTCCTGCAACGCATCCTGCACGAGGTCATGCTCGCCGACGGATGCGCCGCCGGTCGTCACCAGCATGTCCGCACCCCGCGCGCCTTCGGCCATGGCGCTGATGGCGGCCTTGTCGTCGGGGGCGATGCCCAGGGTGACGGGCTCGCCGCCGCATGCGCGGATCAGGCCTTCGAGCGCGAATGTGTTGGAGCTGACGATGCTGGTCGGGCCCAGCGCCTCGCCGGGCAGGGATATCTCGTCGCCGGTGGCGAGCAGCGCCACCCGGGGCTTGCGCCGGACCTGCAGCCAGGGATGGTTCATGGCGGCGGCGAGGCCGATGTCGCGGGATGTGAGGATTTTGCCGGCGGCGAGCAGCACATCGCCCGTCGCGAAGTCGAGCCCGGCCTTGCGCACGTAACGGCCCGCCGCCGAACTTTCCTGGATTGTGACGCTGTCGCCGTTCCGTTCGGTGTCTTCCTGGATGACAATCGCGTCCGCACCATCGGGCAGGGCCGCGCCGGTGAAAATACGGACGGCCTCGCCGGGGCCAACCACGCCGTCGTGACGCCCGCCCGCCGGGACCGCGCCCACGACCATGAGGTCGACGGGCACATTGGCGACGTCCGCGGCGCGCACGGCGTACCCGTCCATCGCCGAGACCGCCAGGGGCGGCTGGGTCACCCGCGCGGCGACGTCCACGGCCAGCACCCGGCCGTGAGCTTGCGTCAACGCGACCTGCTCCGACGCCATGGTTGGCAGGCCAGCGAGGATACGCGCACGCGCATCGGCCACGGGCATGAGGGTCTGGGTCATTGGGTTACCTCGTCCTTCGACAGGCTCAGGGCGAGGGAAAGCGAATACTGGGTGTAAGCCTCATGCTGAGCTTGTCGAAGCATGGGGCGCCTTCGAAACATCTCTTGCCGCCTGATCATTTCGCCTCGCTGGTATTGGTCTCGCTGTCCGTCGGATTGGATGTCGCAAAGCGATGGGGCCGGATGGCGATGCGCCAGAAGACGAGGCCGGCGACCACGCCATAGACGAACGTGCCGAAGGACAGCACCAGCGTGGAAGACTTGTCGTCCAGATCGGGCGCACCGCCCGAAAGCATGGTCACGTCGATGATCTTCCAGAAGATCAGTACCATCAGGGCGTTTCGGATGTAGCGGGCGGGTCGCAACTCGCCGAGACGCAGGAGCCCGCGCGACATCGGCACGGCGATGAGCAGCATCGCGGCGGCGGTGATCAGGTAGAAGTTCGCGAACCCGTTGGGCATGTAGAGCGTGCCCGGACTCAGGCCGAGAAACCCGGCCACGGTCCGCAGCCATTCGAGGGCGACCACAACGGCGGGCGCCGCGAGTGCCGCAACGATCAGCAGGATCAGGGTGAGTTTCTTGCTCATACCGGTTCGTCCTTCGACAGGCTCAGGACGAGGATATGGGCTTCGCGGATCATCATACAGCCTCGTCCTTCGACAGGCTCAGGACGCGGATATGGGCTTCGCGGATCAACATACAGCCTCGTCCTTCGACAGGCTCAGGACGAGGATATGGGCTTCGCGGATCATCATACAGCCTCGTCCTTCGACA
>JAQCFD010000035.1 GCA_027618305.1 Pseudomonadota bacterium | reverse complement strand
GCGAACGGGCGACCATGGGCGATTGGACGGATCACACGACGACCCTGTTTCCCGAAGTCCGGCTGAAGCGCTTTCTCGAGATGCGCGGCGCCGACGGCGGCCCGTGGCGGCGTGTGTGTGCCCTGCCGGCGTTCTGGGTCGGCCTGCTGTATGACAGTGCCGCGCTCGACGCCGCCGCGGACATAACCGCCGACTGGACGGCGGATGAGGTGTTGGAGCTGCGCAACCATGTGCCCGCGCAGGGCCTCGCGACACCGTTCCGGAACCGGTCGATGCTCGAACTCGCCCGCGAGGCGCTGGAAATCTCCCGCATGGGCCTGCGCAATCGGGCCTGCATGGATTTTTGGGGCCAGGACGAGACCCACTTCCTGGCGACCCTGGAACAGATCGTCGATAGCGGGCTCACGCCGGCGGAGAACAAGCTCGCCGCCTTCGAGGGGCGCTGGGATCAGGATGTGAACCGGGCGTTCGAGGAATACGCCTGGTAGCAGGCGTGTTTAATAGGAGGAAAAAATGCACGGTGGGGAGCAGTTCACGGCGTTTTTGCCGCTGATACTTATTTTCGTAGGTCTCGCGATCGGGAACTATTTCATCGCGGATCGCATGGGGCGCAACAAGATCCTTTGGGTGATCTTCACGTTGATCCCGATCGTGAATTTTGTATTCATGTACTACGTGATCTACGCGGTGATTATTTACGTTCTCGACAAGCTCAACAAGCTCGCGGAACGCCCGGAAGACGCCGGGACCACATAAGGGAAGCTTACTTGCCGCCGCGCTGGAACGGGCTCCACAGCGCCAGCGACAGCAGCACAGCGACGACCCCGACCAGCGCGAACACGAAGAAGGTGTCGCGGAACGCGAGCGCGGTCGCCTGGGCAGCCACGACGCGTCCCAGATAGAGCGTCGCGAGCGCGCCTTCGATCGTGTCGGGCAGGCCTGTAGGGGTGAGCATGTCGCGCACGGTCGCGAGCAGGCCCTGGGTGGCGGAGTTGGATTCTATCTGGGTTGAGGCGAGCACCTCGCTGTACAGCGCGGTGCGACGCTCGATGAAGATCGCCAGCAGATTGATCCCGAACGCGCCGCCCATCTGTCGCGTGAAATTCAGCATCCCGTTGGCCGTGCCCATCTGTGCCGGCGGGGCCGCCTGGAGCCCGACAGCCGTCACGGGCGGAAACAGCATGCCCTGGCCGATCCGGCCTAATCCGACGATCGCCGCGAAGGTGATGAACGCGGTGTTGGCGTCGGAGAAACCCATCAGCCAAAGGGATATCGTGAACAGCATGAAACCGACCGCGAGCGGAATATAGGGCGGCACGAGATCCGATGTGCGCCCCGCAAGCGGCAGGACCAGCCCCATGATGAGGCCGCCGGGCACGAGCACCAAACCGGCGCGCAGCGGCGTGTAATTCTGGACCAGCTGGACGAATACCGGCTGCAGGTAGAAGGATCCGAACAGGGTGGCGCCGAACAGAAACGAGACCATGTTGGCAATTGCGAAGCGCGGGTGTGCCAGCAACCGGACGTCGAAAATCGGGTCGTCGACGAACAATTCCCAGGCGACGAACAGGATTGCCGACCCCAGGCCCGTGCCCAGGCAAAGCAGAACGAAGTTCGAATTCCAGCCCTTCAGCTGCCCGTTCGAGAGGCCGGTCAGTGTGGCGACCAGAAAGGTGGCGACCAGGAGGAACCCGAACCAGTCGAGATGGGTTCGTGGCGCGTCGCGGTCGCGCGTGGCAAACACCACGGAGGCGAGCATCATCGAGCAGAAGGCGACCGGCAGGGCGACATAGAAGGTGAAACGCCAGTCGAACAGGTCGATGGCGACGCCGCCGAACCAGGGGCCGAGGCCGGGGCCGAGTACGAAACTGATTCCGAACAGGCCGGCGACCATGGCGCGCCGGTTCGGCGGGAACACCGCGAACATCGCCATCATGGTCAGCGGCAGGATGATGCCCGCGGCGAGTCCCTGGGTGGCCCGCCCGAGCACGACGACCAGATAGGTCTGGGCGGTGCCACCAGCGACGGAGGCGGCGAAAAACAACAGCATCATCGCCACGAAGACGTGGCGCGCGCCGAAGGTCCGGGTCAGCCAGTCGCTGAGCAGCATGCCCGCCGTCATTGCCGCGAAGAACGCGGTCGCCATCCACTGCGCCTGGTCCTGGCCGACGCCGAACGCGCCCATGATGTCGGGCACGGCCACATTCGTAATCGTGCCCGAAAGCGCGAGGGCGAGGGACGAGGAGAGGCTGGTGGCGACGACCAGCCAGCGCTGGGCGAAGCCGACGTCCGGCGGATCTACGCCGGCGGCCGGTGCGGGCATGGTGGCATCGGTCACCGCCCGGGGATCGCGATGTTTACCACGGCCATCATGCCCGGGCGCAACACGCCCTGGGTCTCGTCGATGGCGATGCGCACTGGCAGGCGCTGGGTCACCTTGGTGAAGTTGCCGCTGGGGTTCGGGTTGGGCAGCAGGGCGAACTCGCTCGTCGCGGCCTGGCCGATGCGGGCGATTGTGCCGCTGAACTCCCGGTCGGGGAAGGCGTCGATCTTCACCTCGACGGGCATGCCCGGCGCGAGGTGGCGAATATCCGTCTCCTTGATATTCGCCTCAACCCAGACAAGGTCCGGATTGTGGACGAGCATCAGACGCTGGCCCGGGCTCACAAACTCGCCACGGTCGATGAAGGTCTCCGAGACCACACCGTCAATCGGGCTCTTGATGGTGCGGTCGGCGGCATCGAGCGCCTGCTGTTCGCGCTGGGCCGCGATCTCGGCTTCTTCGTGGCGCAACGCATCCATGCGGCTTGCGAGCACATTCATCTCGCCGCGCTCTGCCTCCGCCTCGCCGACATCGGCCAGGGCGGCGGCCAGATCGGCCTGTGCCTTCTGGTGCCTTTCCTGGGCGCGGCTCAATTCCGTGTGGACCTGGTCGAGCCGCTGACGCGAGACGATCTGTTCGGCGAGCAGGGTTCGGGTGCGCTCGAAATCGGTGCGCGCAAATTCAAACTGTTCGCGGCTGGCCTCGACCGCGACCCGCGCCGCGTCGGCCCGGGACCGCACGGCCTCGACCCGGCTGGTCGTGGTACGATCGATCAGGTCGATCTGCGAGGTAATCTGTTGTTGTGCCGCCGCCAGGCCGGCGATGCGGGCGCCATACTCGGTCAGCTTGAGCCGGGATTCCCGGGAATCGATTTCGATCAGCAGGTCGCCACGGCTGACCTTGTCACCTTCGATGATCGGCAGGTCGACGACCCAGCCCGACACACGGCTCGAAATTGCAATCGTGTCGGCATGGATGCGGGCATCGGTCTCGCTGACATGGGCCCACTGCCAATAGCCCCACCGCCCGGCACCCACGACGGCCGCCAGGACGATCGCGACGATCACCAGAATGCGGATGGTCGGCCCGACCCGCCGCTGGGCTGGGGTCGCCGCGCTGTTTTCAGCTAATGACTGCTGGGTGTGTCCTTCGTCGGGCATGCCGTCTCCGAACAGACCGCCGAACCCGGCGGGGTATGGCGATCAGGTGAAATGGATGTCTTGGTTATTCTGTAACGGATTGGAATACGAAACAATTAACCATGCGCAAGGCGCATGGCTGTCCTGTTGGAGATTGTTGTTCCGCCGTCTAGACCGCCGTGCCGCCGACCGTGAGAGATTCCAGGAACATCGTCGGCTGTCCGACACCGACCGGGACCGACTGGCCGTCCTTGCCGCAGGTGCCGACACCGTCGTCCAGGCGCGAATCATTGCCGATCAGCTTTACCCGGGTCAGCGCGTCGGGGCCGTTGCCGATCAGGGTCGCGCCCTTCACCGGCGCGCCGAGTTTGCCGTTCTCGATCATGTAGGCCTCGGTGCAGCTGAACACGAATTTGCCATTCGTGATGTCGACCTGGCCGCCGCCGAAATTCACGGCGTAGATCCCGGTTTTTGCCGCCTTGATACATTCCTCGGGATCGGCCTCGCCATCGAGCATGTAGGTGTTGGTCATCCGGGGCATCGGGCTGTGGGCGAAAGATTGGCGCCGTCCATTGCCGGTCGGCGCCATGCCCATCAGGCGCGCGTTCATCCGGTCCTGCATGTAGTTCTTCAGGATGCCGTCCTCGATCAACACGTTGTAGGCGCTCGGCGTGCCCTCATCATCGATGGTGATCGAGCCGCGGCGGTCCGCAAGCGTGCCGTCATCCACCACCGTGACCCCCGGCGCCGCGACCCGTTCGCCGAGCAGCGATGAGAAAGCCGAGGTCTTCTTCCTGTTGAAGTCTCCCTCGAGGCCGTGACCGATGGCCTCGTGGAGCAGGACGCCGGGCCAGCCGGGGCCGAGAACCACCGGCATTTCGCCGGCCGGCGCGGGCACGGAATCGAGGTTCACCAGGGCCTGTCGCAGGGCTTCATCGACCTGTGCGTGCCAGTTTTCCGGGGATATCCACTGATCGTAGATCGCCCGGCCGCCGACCCCGTGCGAGCCGGTTTCCTGACGGTCGCCGTCGCCGACCATGAGCGAGACATTGAGGCGGACCAGGGGGCGGATGTCGGCACGCCGGTCGCCGCCGGTGCGGACGATCTGCACGGCCTGCCAGCTTCCCGACAGGGAGGCGGTCACCTGCCGGACACGGGGGTCGCTCGCGCGAGCATAGGCGTCGATCTCCGACAACAGGGCGACCTTGTCCTCGAAGGCCATCTCGCCCAGCGGATTGATGTCGGTGTAAAGGTCGCGGTTTGTGCCCGCGGGTGAATCGGCGACCGTACCGCCGCGGCCCGTCCGCACGGCGCGCACCGTGTCGCCGGCGCGCGTGATGGCGGCTTCGCTCAACTCCGTCGAATGGGCATATCCGGTTGCCTCACCGGAGACCGCACGAAGGCCGAATCCCTGGGAGGTGTCGAAATTGGCGTTGCGCACGCGCCCGTCGTCGAAGGTGATGCTTTCGGACTGATTATATTCGAGAAACAGCTCGCCATCGTCGGCGCCCTCGAGGGCGGTGTCGACCCGCGCGACAACCTTTTCGGGGTCCATTCCGGTTCGCGCGTAGAAGAGGTCGTCGGTGCGGGCTATGTCGGTCATGGGGCGATGTTCGCTCGAGGTTGGGATGAAAATGTCGTCCCAACAATATGGGACATGGATCACCATTGTCAGCCTTGGCCGGTCAACAATCGGCAAGATTGAAATTTTTCGTTTCAACTCGGCGTCTGGCCAGATGACCGTTTGGCGCCGAATTGTTTGTACAATCAGGGATTTGCGGCGCTGCGACAAGGTGTCTCAAGCCTGCTATTCGCACGGGGTGTGACTTGTTGAGGGCGATGCGCTGGTATATTTTTCGGCCCGTCCAATGGGCTATAGGGGGTTATCCGCCGTGCGATGTGTTTCGCGGGCGCGGGGGACCAGATGGAAGCGAGCGAATGACGACAATTCAACATCACCTGAAACGCGCCGCCGGTTATGCCGGTCTGGCAGGTCTTGCGAGCATGCTGTTCGCATTTGTGGCGGCCCCCGCGGCGGCCCAGCAGCCGGAACCCTGGCAACTCGGGTTCCAGCAGGCACATTCGCCCATCATGGAGCAGATGACGACGTTCCATGATTTCCTACTCTGGATCATTTTCGCGACCTCCGTTTTCGTGCTAGCGCTGCTGCTCTACACGATCGTGCGTTTCCGCGAGAAGGCGAACCCCAATCCGACCAAGACGACTCACAACACGTTGATCGAGATACTCTGGACGGTGGTCCCTGTCGTCATTCTGTTTGTGATCGGCTTTTTCTCCCTGCCGCTCTTGCATGCGACCGACGACGTCACCGACGCCGACCTGACGATCAAGGCCATTGGGCGCCAGTGGTACTGGAGCTACGAATTCCCCGACCATGGCGATTTCACATTCGATGCCTTCATGGTGCCGGACGATGAACTCAAGCCGGGACAGCCCCGTCTGCTGACGACCGATGAGAATCTGGTCCTGCCGGTCGGCAAGAAAATCCGCGTCCTCGTGACATCTTCCGACGTGCTGCACGCCTTCGCGATGCCGGCGCTTGGCTCGAAAGTCGACGCTGTGCCCGGGCGCACGAATGAGACCTGGTTCCAGATCGACGAGCCAGGCATGTATTATGGCCAGTGCTCGGAGTTGTGTGGCGCGGGGCATGCGTTCATGCCGTTGACCATTCAGGCGGTGCCTGAGGCCGAGTTCAATGCCTGGGTCACGAAGGCGCAGGCGCGCTTCGGTGGCGCCGACGGCGATTTGGCGCCGCGCCCGATCCAGATCACACGTAATGAAGCGGGCGAAGCGCCCGTGACCGCACAGTAGCGCGGCGAGGAGATTGTAAGATGGCTGACGCACACGCAGACGCACACGCGCACGACGATCATACCCCGCGCGGCTGGAGGCGGTGGGTCTACTCGACCAACCACAAAGACATCGGGACAATGTATCTCACGTTCTCGATTGTCGCCGGCATCATTGGTGGTATCTTCTCGATCCTGATGCGGCTTGAGCTGCAGGATCCCGGCACCCAGTTCTTCCTTGCCGGGGACGGTTCCACCGACGGCCAGTTCTGGAATGTGGTCATCACGGCCCATGGCCTGATCATGGTGTTCTTCGTCGTTATGCCCGCCGTCATCGGCGGATTCGGCAACTGGTTCATCCCGTTGCTGATCGGCGCGCCGGACATGGCGTTCCCGCGCATGAACAACATCTCCTTCTGGCTGCTGCCGCCGGCATTCCTGTTGCTTTTGGGCAGTGCATTCGTGGGCGGCGGGGCCGGGACCGGCTGGACGGTCTATCCACCGCTTTCGTCGGCCGTGGGGCAACCCGGGGCCTCGGTGGATATGGCGATCTTTGCGCTGCATCTGGCGGGCGCATCATCAATTCTCGGTGCCATCAACTTCATCACCACGATCTTCAACATGCGTGCGCCGGGCATGACCCTGCATCGCATGCCGCTGTTCATCTGGGGTGAGCTGGTGACGGCCTTCCTGCTGGTGCTTGCGGTTCCCGTGCTCGCCGGCGCGATCACGATGCTGCTCACGGACCGCAACTTCGGCACGACCTTCTTCGATGCGGCCGGCGGCGGTGATCCGATCCTGTTCCAGCATCTGTTCTGGTTCTTCGGACATCCCGAGGTCTACATCATGATCCTGCCGGGCTTCGGCATCATCAGTCAGATCGTCTCGACCTTCTCGAAGAAGCCGGTCTTCGGCTATCTCGGCATGGCCTATGCCATGGTCGGTATCGGCTTCGTCGGGTTCATCGTCTGGGCCCACCATATGTTCACGGTTGGGCTCGACGTCGATACGCGGGCGTATTTCACGGTCGCGACGATGGTGATCGCGGTGCCAACGGGCATCAAGATATTCTCATGGATTGCGACCATGTGGGGCGGGTCTGTCCGGATGGACACGCCGATGCTTTGGGCGGTCGGATTCATCTTCCTGTTCACCGTCGGCGGCGTGACGGGCGTGGTGCTCGCCAATGCCGGGCTCGATCTGGCGCTGCACGACACCTATTACGTGGTCGCCCATTTCCACTATGTGCTGAGCCTTGGCGCGGTCTTCACCATGTTTGCCGGTTTCTATTACTGGATCGGCAAGATGTCGGGCCGGCAATACAACGAGACCCTCGGCAAGCTGCACTTCTGGATCACCTTCATTGGTGTGAACATCACCTTCTTCCCGCAGCATTTCCTGGGCCTGGCCGGCATGCCGCGCCGCATCTCGGATTATCCCGACGCGTTTGCGGGCTGGAACCTGGTATCGTCGATCGGTTCGTATATCTCGGCCGTCGGTATCCTGCTGTTCATCTTCATCGTGATCCAGACCCTCACATCGGGTCGCAGGGTGGAGGCGAATTACTGGGGTGAGGGTGCCACCACGCTGGAGTGGACCGTGCCGTCGCCAGCTCCGCATCACACCCATGAGGAGCTGCCGGAGATCAAACCCGCGGCCGCCCACTAGGCGGTTGTGGGTCCATAGTTGAACACGGAGCTAAGCATTGGCTGACGCCGCGTATCTGAACCAGACAAACGAGACCGCACTGCCAGTGGCGACGGTTTCGCGCGTCGCGGATTTCGTTGCATTGCTGAAGCCGCGTGTGATGACGCTGGTGGTGTTTTCCGGCGCCGTCGGACTGTTCATTGCGCCGGGCGCCTTGCATCCGCTGCTCGCGATCGTGGCGATCCTGTGCATTGCCGTCGGGTCAGGCGCGGCCGGCGCCATCAACATGTGGTACGAGCGCGATATCGATGCGCTGATGTCCCGGACCGCCAATCGACCCTTGCCCGCCGGTCGTATAGCTCCAAGCGACGCGCTGGGGTTTGCGACCACGCTGGCCCTGTTTTCCGTCACGCTCATGGGGTTCGCGACCAACTGGGTCGCCGCGGCTCTGCTGGCGCTGGCGATCCTGTTCTATGTGTTTGTCTACACTGTCTGGCTGAAGCGACGGACGCCGCAGAATATCGTCATTGGCGGTGCCGCCGGCGCGTTTCCGCCGATGATCGGCTGGGCTGCCGTGACCGGTGATATCAGCCTGGTCTCACTCAGCCTCTTCGCCATCATCTTCCTGTGGACCCCGCCCCATTTCTGGGCCCTCGCGCTATACCGCAGCGGTGACTACGCGCGCGCCGGCGTGCCGATGATGCCGGTGGTCGCCGGTCGCAAATCGACCAAACGCCAGATGCTGGCCTACACCCTCTTGCTGGTGCCCGTGAGCCTGGCCCCCTACGCGCTCGGCGCGGCGGGCCTTCTCTACGCCATTGGCGTCGCGGTGCTCGGCGGCGCTTTCATCGTCAGTGCGGTGCGTGTCATGCGCGAACCGGATGCGGCCGAAGACCGGCGTGCCCGTCAGATGTTCGCGTTCTCGATTCTTTATTTGTTCCTCGTGTTTGCGCTGCTGCTGGCGGATTCACTTATCGGACTGGCGGGCTAGATCGATTATGGCAAAGCGTGAATACAGCGAACGGCATCGCGAACAGCGCGGCAAGAACTACGCGATGCTGGGTGTCATCGGCGGCCTGATCGTGATCTTCTATCTCGTGTTTATCGCACGCGCGGGCCTGCTCGGATGAGCATGGCCGACAACAGAACGCGCCGCAGTCGCCGCAATCGCTACGTATTTGGCGGGTTGATTGTCATGGTGCTCGGGATGAACGGTTTTGCCTATGCGACCGTCCCGGCGTATCGGGCCTTTTGCCAGAAGTTCGGATTTGCCGGCGTTCCGATCATCGCGGAGAACGGACCCCAGACGGACGAGATCCTCATGGATCGGCCGATCACCGTTCGCTTCAACAGCGATATCGAGCCGGCGCTCGACTGGCGTTTCAAGCCGGTGCAGCGCACGATCGAATTGCATGTTGGCGAAACCGGTTTGGCTTTCTTCGAGGCCTCGAACCGGCATGTGGAATCCGTAACGGGCACGGCGACCTTTAATGTCACCCCGCTCAAGGCGGCGCCCTATTTCGTGAAGATTGAATGCTTCTGCTTCACCGAGCAGACCCTGTCCCCGGGCGAGATCGTCCAGATGCCGGTCACTTTCTTCGTCGATCCCGCAATTGCGGAAGACCAGAATCTCGATGATGTGACCGAGATTACCTTGAGCTACACTTTTTTTCGCGATCATGACGCCGAAGCCGCCCTCAAGGCGGCGGCATTGCAGACGACCGAAAAAACACAAGTGAACTGAACCTGTTCAAAAGCCGGGGCCAAAGTATCCGGCGTAATAGTGAGACAAGCATATGAGTGATCACGCACACGAAGACTCACACGGCAACCACCCGTATCACATGGTTGAGCCGAGCCATTGGCCGATTGTTGGCTCGATCGCGGGGTTCCTGATGGCAATCGGGCTGGTGATCTTCCTGCATCCCGAAGCCTTTGGTACCGGCGTACAGCCCTTCTTCGAAACCGTCGGCCTCTGGGTGGTCGCACCGGGCGCGGTCCTCGCCATCATGACGATGATAGGCTGGTGGCGTGATGTCATCGACGAGGCGCATGTCCAGAAGATGCACACGAAGGTTGTGCAGCTCAGCCTGCGCTACGGCATGATGCTGTTCATCATCTCCGAAGTGATGTTTTTCGCCGCCTGGTTCTGGGCGTTCTTCGGTGCAAGTCTGTTCCCGACCGAGGCCATCGGATCCGTCTGGCCGCCGGACGGGGTCGAGGTCTTCAATCCGTTCGACCTGCCGCTGCTGAACACGCTGATCCTGCTGACCTCGGGCTTCACGGTCACTTGGGCCCATCACGATATCCGCGAAGGAAACATGCCCCACGCGGCCCAGATGCTGGGCTGGACAGTGTTTCTGGGAATGATCTTCACGGCCCTGCAGGCCTTCGAATATTCCCACGCGCCATTCGGCTTCAGTGACGGCATCTATTCCTCGACCTTCTTCATGGCGACCGGGTTCCACGGCTTCCATGTGATTGTCGGGACGGTGTTCCTCGCCGTGTGCTGGTGGCGCACTGCGAAGGGCCAGTTCACCAAGGATCATCACTTCGGCTTCGAGGCGGCAGCCTGGTACTGGCACTTCGTCGATGTCGTGTGGCTGTTCCTGTTCTCGTTCGTTTATGTCTGGAGCAGCTTCGCCTGATTGGGCACATGATCGGACAAACCGCGTGGCCGAGTATTATACAAGGCAATCCAGCCTGAAGACCGGCCTGCGCTGCGCCTGCCCGCGTTGTGGGCAGGGCAAGCTCTACTCCGGCCTGCTGACGGTCCGCGAGCGCTGTCCGGTTTGTGACTTCGATTACGGTCGTCTGAACACGGACGACGGGGCGGCCTTCTTCATCATCGTGCTGTACAGCGCCATGATCCTGCCGCTGGCCGCCTGGTTCCAGTTTGCCGTCGCGCCGCCGATCTGGGTCCATTTTCTGATCTGGATTCCGGTGATCATCGTGGGGGCGGTTGCGCTGATGCGCCCGTTCAAGGCCTGGCTTGTGGCGCAGCAGTTCAAGCACAATGTGGATGACGCGGATATCACGCGCTGAACCGGGCGGCGAACGCCCGTCTGAAAGTTGACCCGTCCCTAGGATAAAGATGCGTTTTCGACCGACATTCTGGGCCACCGTCCTGGCATTGCCCGTGCTGATCGTGCTGATCGCGCTCGGCACGTGGCAGGTGCAACGGCTTCAGTGGAAGAACGAGCTGATAGAGAATCGTTCGGCCCGGATCACGGTTTCGCCGATCGCGCCGACGGCGATCGAGGGCGCCCGGTTCGCGACAGCGGACGATTCTGCGCTGCGGTCGCTCGAATACATGCCCGTCGTGCTTGAGGGACGCTACCTCGACGCGCCGTCACTACGCCTTCAGCCACGCGTGCTGGATGGAAAGGCGGGCGTTCACGTGGTGTCGTTGCTGGAAGCCAAGCCTTTCCCGGCACCTGTACTGGTCGACCGGGGTTGGGCTCCCCTCGGGGTTGCGGATGCGGATACTCGTCCGCCGACAGGTAGCGTTCGTGTCGCTGGTTACGTCCGTTTGTTTGCCGCGCCCGGCATGTTCGTACCGGATAACGAGCCGGCGGCCAATGTCTGGTTCGTGATGGACGAAGTTGAGATGCGGGAGGCGTTCGATGCTCCGGCTCCGCCGATTTTGAAGTTCTATATTCAGGCGGCGCCGGGCAACAATCAGGACGCGAGCTATCCGCTCGGTTTGGTGCCGGACGTGAACTTGCGGAACTCCCATCTGGAGTACGCGGTGACGTGGTACGCGTTCGCGCTCGTCTTCCTGGTGATTTTCGTGCTGTTTCACTGGAACCGGAAAGAAACATGACCGACAGCGCCGCCTACGCGACCCTGCAAGACCGGTTCCGCCGCCGGGCGCTGATCGGCGACGCGTTGGGCATCCTCGCCTGGGATCAGGCCACGACCATGCCCGCGGGCAGCGCCGATGGCCGGGCCGAGCAGGTCGCGACCCTGAGCGTGATGCAACACGAGCTGGTCGTCGGCCCCGAGGTGTCCGACGAAATCGCCCGCGCCAGGCAGGATTTCGCCGCCGCCGATGCCGACGACTGGCACCAGGGCAATCTGCGCGAGATGGAACGGGCCTATCAGTTGGCCGCCGCAGTACCCGGCGATCTTGTCGCGGCGGCCGCCCGGGCCAACGCCGTGTGCGAGCTCCAGTGGCGCAGTGCCCGTGCCGAGAACGACTATGCCAGTTTGCTGCCGGCGCTGCGTGAGGTCCTGAATCTGGTGCGGCAGACAGCCGCCGCCCGCGCCGAGGCGCTTTCGCTGGCCCCCTATGATGCGTTGCTGGAAGAATATGAGGCGGGGACGCGGATGGACCGGCTCGACCCGCTGTTCGATCGGCTTGCGTCCTTCCTGCCGGAATTCCTGCTGCAGGTGCTGGAGCGCCAGGATGCGCGCCCGACACCGGTGCGGCCCGAAGGGCCGTTCGCGATTGCCGATCAGCGCGCGCTGGCGGCCGAGCTGATGGCGGCGCTGGGGTTTGATTTTGAGCGTGGCCGGCTGGATATCAGCCACCATCCGTTCTGTGGCGGCGCGACGGGCGATGTGCGGATCACCACCCGGTACAATGAAGATGATTTCACCGAATCTCTGATGGGTGTCCTGCACGAGACAGGCCATGCGCTGTACGAGAGCGGGCTGCCCCGGGACTGGCAGTTCCAGCCGGTGGGCAACGCGCTCGGCATGGCGATCCATGAAAGCCAGTCGCTGTTGATCGAAATGCAGGTCAGCCGCTCACGGCCGTTTCTGAGCCATGCATTGCCGCGCATGCAATCTGCATTCGCCGGCACTGGCGCGGCCTGGGATGTCGATAATATCTACCGGCTCTACACGCGCGTTGAGCCCGGTTTCATCCGGGTAGATGCGGACGAGGTGACCTATCCTCTGCATATCATCCTGCGCTACCGGCTCGAGCAGGCGATGCTGTCGGGGGACCTCGATCTTGCGGACTTGCCGGGTGCCTGGAATGACGCCATGGGCGATCTGCTGGGGATCACGCCGCCGGACGACAGTCTGGGTTGTCTGCAGGATATTCACTGGCCGTCGGGGTCTTTCGGATATTTTCCGACCTACACATTGGGTGCGATGGCGGCAGCGCAATTCTATGGCGCCGCGCGGCGCGACATGCCCGAACTCGAGGAGAATATCGCCGCCGGTGACCTGGCGCCGCTCGTATCGTGGCTGCGTACTCATGTGCATGGCCAGGGGTCATGCCATACGGCGGATGAATTATTGACCCGGGCGACCGGGAAGCCCTTGAATCCCGAGATATTCCTCGAACATTTGAAGGCACGCTATCTGGACGATTCCTGAGGCAGGTCGCCTTGTGTCCGCATATCGCGTTGGATAGGTTAGCGCGCTTTTCGTCGAAGGAACCGAATTTGAAATATGTAAGTACCAGAGGCACCGCGCCGACGTTGGAATTCGCGGACGTTTTGTTGAGCGGCCTCGCGCGCGACGGCGGATTATATGTGCCGGCAACCTGGCCTTCGATCGACGAAGACGATATCCGGGGCCTGCAAGGCCTTGGTTACGCCGATATCGCGGCGCGGATTGTGCGTCCCTTTATCGAGACGGATATTCTCGGCGATGCCGAGCTGAGGCAACTCACGCAGGACACCTATGCGGGGTTCGATCATCCGGATGTGGCACCGCTGCGGCAGATCGACCACGACACCTGGTTGCTCGAGCTGTTCCATGGCCCCACGCTCGCGTTCAAGGATTTCGCGCTACAGCTGCTCGGGCGGCTGTTTGAGCATGTGCTGGCGCGCCGCGGCGCGCATATAACGATCGTCGGCGCCACGTCCGGGGACACGGGTTCGGCTGCCATCGAGGCCTGCCGGGGGCGCAGCAATCTCGACATCTTCATGCTTCACCCCGAGGGGCGCGTGTCCGAAGTCCAGCGGCGGCAGATGACCACTGTGATTGCCGATAATGTCTACAACATCGCGCTGGGTGGGACGTTCGATGACTGCCAGGACCTGGTGAAGGCGTTGTTTGCGGATCACGGATTGCGTGACGAGGTCGGGCTGTCGGCCGTGAATTCGATCAACTGGGCCCGGATCATGGGGCAGGCCGCCTATTATTTCGCGGCGGGCGCGAAGCTCGGCGCACCCGATGAGGCGCTGACCTTTGTGGTGCCGACCGGAAATTTCGGGAACGTCTATTCGGCCTACGTCGCGCGCCAGATGGGTCTGCCGATCTCCCGATTGGTTGTGGCGTCCAATCGCAACGATATTCTCTATCGCTTCTTCGCACTGGGCGACATGTCGATTTCGGCCGTCGAGCCGTCTCTGTCGCCGAGTATGGACATCCAGGTGTCCAGCAACTTTGAACGCCTGATGTTCGACCTATTGGACCGTGATGGTGCTGCGGTGGAAGAGGCGCTGCGCATTTTCCGGCAGGACGGCGTCCTGCCCGATGCGCAAAAACTCAGCGATGACGCGCGCGGTCTGTTCGAGGCGCACCGCCTTGATGATGACGAAACACTCGAGGTGATCCGCGACGTGTATGCCCAATCGGGGGTGCTCGTCGATCCGCACACGGCGGTAGGCATCGGTGCGGCCCGAAAGGCGCCGCGCGACGGGCACAAGCGGGTCGTCCTTGCCACGGCCCATCCGGCAAAGTTTCCCGATGCGGTCGAGAAAGCGACGGGTGTCAGGCCGGCGCTGCCGACGCATCTGTCGGATTTGCTGGAACGCCCGGAAAAAGCTGAGAAGATCGAGAATGATGTTGCGGCGGTGCGCGCGTTTGTGCGCGCTCATGCGGCAGCACGAAAGACAGGTTGAGCGACCATGAGCGACGTCCAGATAACCACCCTTCCTAATGGGGTGCGGGTGGTCAGCGACGAGATGCCGACCGTCGAGTCCGTGTCCATCGGCGTATGGGTGCGGGCCGGTGCGCGTTTCGAAGCGCCGGAAGTGAATGGCGTCGCGCATTTGCTCGAGCATATGATGTTTAAGGGGACACCGCGCCGGAACTCGCAGCAGATTGCCGAGACGATCGAAAGCGTCGGGGGGCATATCAATGCCTACACCGCACGGGAAGTGACCGCGTATTACGCCAAGGTCCTGAAGGAAGATGCCGGGTTGGCGATCGATGTGATCGCGGATTTCATGCAGAACTCGCTCTTCGACGAGCAGGAGCTACACCGCGAACGCTCTGTGGTGCTGCAGGAGATCGGACAGGCACACGATACGCCCGATGATGTGGTGTTCGATAATTTCCAGGCCATCGCCTTTCCCGAGCAACCCCTCGGTCGCCCGGTTCTGGGGCTCCCGGATGTTGTTGGGCAGATGCCGCGTGACGCCATCGTTGGTTTCCATGGACAGCATTACCACGGCGAATCGATCGTGCTGGCCGCCGCCGGCAACATTACCCATGACGCATTGGTGGCGATGGCCGAGGCGCATTTGTCCGATGTGCCCCCGGGTGTGACGCAGCCATTGCCCGTCGCGGCGTATGGCGGCGGTGAAAGCCGCGAAGCGCGTGAACTTGAACAGGTCCATTTCGTTATCGGATTTCGTGGCGCGCCGGTCGGGTCCGACGAATATTATGCTCTTTCGGTTCTCTCCAATCTGCTCGGCGGCGGCATGTCTTCGCGCCTGTTCCAGGAAATCCGCGAGCGGCGCGGTCTGGTTTACTCGATTGATACCTTCCTTTCGGCATTCTCCGACGAAGGTGTCTTCGGAATTTACGCCGGGACCGGACCGGACCTCATCGAGGAATTCGTCCCGGCCCTGTGTGACGAAATTTCCCGCTTGTCATCCAGCCTCAGCGAGGAAGAGATTGTCCGCGCACGCACCCAGTTAAAGGCCAACTTGCTGATGGGGATGGAATCCACCGGCGCGCGGGCCGAGCGCGCGGGACAACAGATGTTGCTGTATGGTCGCGTGGTGTCGGTCGATGAACTTGTCGAAAAGATCGAAAACGTGACCCCTGAAACGCTCGCGCTCAGTGCACAACGGTTGCTCGAATCCACGCCCTGCCTGGCCACAATCGGGCCGGCGACGAAGATGGAATCCTTCGACTTGATCCGAAACCGACTGGCGGCTTAAGGGGCGGCGCGATGCGGCTGTTTCGTTCCTTCTCGGGCAATGCCACCAGCGTAAGGCTGGAGGGTTCGCGTACCTTCCTGCGCCCGCCGGTCGAGCGCGATTGGCGTTCCTATGCCGAGATTCGTGCTGCCAGCCGACAATTCCTGGAACCCTGGGAGCCGACCTGGCCCTCCGACGCGCTGAGCCGCGATGCGTTCTACCGACGGCTTAACCGCTATGCCAGCGATTGGCGCACCGATATCGGCTACAGCATGTTCGTCTTCGATCAGGACAGTTCGGCATTGCTCGGGGGGATCAGCCTGTCGAATGTGCGCCGCGGTGTCGCCCAATGCGGCACCCTGGGCTACTGGATCGGCGAGGCGTATGCCGGCCAGGGCTATATGCGCGAGGGGTTGGGGCTGTTGCTCGGCTTTTGCTTTACCGAGCTGGGTCTGCACCGGGTCGAGGCGGCTTGTCTGCCGACCAACGCAGCCAGCCGCGGCCTGCTGACCACCACAGGCTTTTCGGAGGACGGTTTCGCGCGGAAATACCTCAAGATCAGGGGTGTCTGGGAGGACCATTTGTTGTTCTCCCTGCTGGCCGAGGACCATCGGGCCGCCGCGTCGCGCGCGCCGGTTTCGTGATCACGCTGCTTTTCCTGCTGTCATGACCGCATCCGGCGTATCGGCGAAGGTTCTGGCGCGCAAGCGGTTGCGTGTCTGGACCAT
>JAQCFD010000335.1 GCA_027618305.1 Pseudomonadota bacterium | reverse complement strand
GGAGCCATATCGGCAGCGTCGCGGCGCTGAATTCCAGCGACGAGGTGATCGCCAAGGGCATCCTGATCGCCTCGGAGATGCTGGAGACAGCTTCGGCAGATATTGAGTTCAAGGAGGGTGAATTCAGGGTGACGGGCACCGACCGCGCCGTGACCCTGTTCGATGTCGCAAAGCACGCGCGCACCTCCACCGACCTGCCCGAAGAGCTGCAGGGGCCACTGGATGGCACCGACACCCATACTATCGAGAATTGGAGCTACCCGAACGGCTGCCATATCTGCGAACTGGAAATCGACGAGGACACGGGCGTCATCGATATCGTGCGTTACTGCGCCATCGACGATGTGGGTACGGTGATCAACCCCATGCTCGTCGCCGGCCAGGTCCATGGTGGCGTGGCGCAAGGCGTCGGCCAGGCGATCATGGAGAACACCTTCTACGACCCAAAGAACGGCCAGATGATCACCAGCTCCTTCATGGACTACACCATGCCGCGCGCTGACGATCTGCCGATGATCGAGCTCGACACCAACCAGGTCCCCTGCAAGACGAATATTCTGGGGGTCAAAGGCGCGGGCGAAGCCGGTGCGCTTGTGGCGCCGCCCGTGGTGATCGCCGCGATAGCCAATGCGTTACGTGATTATGGCATGAGGCAAATCGACATGCCGGGCACATCCGAGCGTATCTGGGAACTGATGCAATCGCCAAAGGCGGCATAAATCCCGGCAACGCCCTTCAAATCTATTGTCAGACTTCCGTCTCTCCTGGACACGCCCCACCATGAGCTATGACTACTCGTCGATGTATCGCCCCGGCCTTGCGGGTAGGCTTCCTCGCGGCGGAGACCGATGTGATCTCAAGGGCCCTGTCGGTAAAGTATGACGCAGGGTCCGGTGCCCTCGAACAGATGCTTCTGGCCGAATATTGCACCGAACATTTCAACCAACATGTCGAAACGCTTCAGGGTGTCCTGCGCACCAAATGCGAGACCATCATGGACGCTCTGGCCGCTGAATTTGGCACCACCGCAGAATACAAAACACCCAAGGGGGGCATCTTCATCTGGGTCACCCTCCCCGATACGATCGACACGACCGAACTCGCACAAGTGGCCATTGCGCAGGGGGTGGCGCTCAATCCGGGCGCCGACTGGTCAGCCGACCCGAACTCCGGACGACACAGCATGCGCCTGTGTTTCGGGCATCCGACGCTTGATGAAATTCGCAAGGGCATCGCAAAACTGGCCGACATCTGTCACGAGATGAGCGGGCTGCCGGAGCGCAGCGGGAACGTGCAGAGGACGGACGCCTAGAGCTGGCAGCCGCTACTTCCGTTGACTACGCGCCGAGATAGTAGCTCTTCACCATGTCGTTCTCGCGCAGATCAGTGGCATCCTTGCTGGCGAATGCAATCTCGCCATGCACGATGATGTAGCCCTTGTCGGCGATCCGAATTGCCTGGTTGAAGTTCTGCTCGGCCATCAGGATCGTCAACCCCCGCGTTTCGCCCAGTTCACCGATCTTTGTGATCATCTGACTAACCAGGATCGGCGCGAGGCCAACCGACGGCTCGTCGATCAGGAGAAGTTTCGGGTCACTCATCAACGCACGGGCCACGGCCAGCATCTGCTGTTCGCCACCGCTCATACTGCCGGCAAGCTGGGTTTTTCGCTCGGCGAGCCGGGGGAACAGCGTGAACGCATATTCCAGATTGGTCGCGAGTGTGGCTCGGGCCGCCTGACGGTAGGCACCGAGCGTCAGATTTTCCTCGACGGTCAAATCCGGAAACAAACGGCGGCCTTCCGGCACCTGGGCGACACCGGCTTCAACGATCTCCTGTGGCGTCGCATTGGTCAGATCGACGACGGTGCCGTCATCCTCAATAAGTTCGATCGAGCCAGCAGTCGGCTTGATCAGGCCCGAGATACAGCGCATGAGCGTCGACTTGCCGTTGCCGTTGGTCCCCAGCAACGCAACTGTCTGCTGGTTCTGAACATCGATCGACACGTCGTTCAGAACGGTAACCGCGCCATAGCCGGCGTTCAGGCCTTTGATAACGAGTTCAACCATCGGTGCTACCCAGATACGCCCGTTCGACGTCCTTGTTTTTTACGATTTCCTCAGGGGTTCCCTCGGCGATCAACTGTCCTGCATCCAGGCAGATGATCCGCTGTGAGAACCGCATGACGGCTCGCATGATGTGTTCGATCATGATGATCGTGATCCCGCGTTCGTTCATCTTGAACAGGATATCGATCACTTCATCGACCTCCTGCCCCGTCAGCCCCGCCATGGCTTCATCCGAGATCAACAATTTCGGCTTGGCCGCCATCGCGCGCGCCAGCTCAAGCTTGCGCAGTTCGATCTGGGTCAGATCCGTCGTTGTATCATCGGCCTTCTCGGCCATCCCCATGGTCTCGAGGATTTCCATGGCCTCGGCGCGGTCATCACCCTTCTCGCCCCGATAATGCCCCACGAATTCCGCCGGGATCATCAGGTTTTCAATCACAGTCATCGTGTGAAACGGCCGGGGAATCTGGAAACTACGGGCAATGCCGGCGCCGGTGCGCTTGTGCGGCTTGAGGTCGGTAATATCATTGCCGTCGAAGATGATCTTGCCTTCCTCGTTGCGAAGCAACCCGGAGACACAGTTGATCATCGTGGTCTTTCCCGAACCGTTGGGGCCGATCAGGCCGAACCGCTCACCCGGATTCACATGGGTCGTGACATTGTTGAGAG
>JAQCFD010000334.1 GCA_027618305.1 Pseudomonadota bacterium | reverse complement strand
CAAGGATGGCCGCATGTTCATCGCAGATCACCGGCAGGGAATTGTCATCCTCGATCCGGCTTCGGGTGCGGTGACGCCTTATATCGAGGATGCTGATGTCGAGAACTTCAAGGGCCCCAACGACCTCTACTTCGCCGACAACGGCGATCTGTGGTTCACCGACCAGGGGCAGACCGGGCTGCACGATCCGACCGGCCGTCTTTTCCGCTTTGACGGCAAGCGGCTAGATGCCCTCATAGCGAATATCCCGAGCCCCAATGGTCTCGCCATGGCCCCTGGCGACCGCATGATGTACGTCTGCGTCACCCGCGATAATGCCTTGTGGCGCGTGCCGCTGTCGGCCGAGGGCCAGCCCTATAAGGTTGGCCGGTTTATCCAGCTGTCCGGCGGCCTGGGTGGGCCCGATGGCATGGCTGTCGGCGCCGATGGCAGCGTCTTCATCTGTCATGTCGGCATGGGCGCCGTGTGGGGGTTTACGCGCCTGGGCGAGCCGCTGTGCCGCATCAATTCCTGTGAGGCGCTGGGTACGACGAACGCCGCGTTCGGCGGCCCGGACGGCAAGACACTGTTCATCACCGACTCTGCGTCCGGCTGCGTGTTGAAGGCCCAGGTTCCCGTTGCTGGCCGGCAACTTTATTCGCACGCCGACTGAGCTGGCTCCGCGCGTGCGCACCGGCATCGACCTGGGCGGTACCAAGATCGAAGGCATCGTGCTCGGCGACACCGGTAACGAACTGGCCCGCCGCCGGGTGCCGACCCCACAGGGCGACTACGCCGCGACGGTCACGGCCATCGCTGACCTGGTGAAGGCCCTTGAAGGCGAGGCCGGCGGACATGCCGACCACGTCGGTGTCGGTATGCCGGGTATCCTGTCGTCGCGATCCGGACTGGTGAAGAATGCCAATTCCAACTGCCTGATCGGCAAGCCCTTGGACAGTGACTTGACGACGGCACTGGGTCGTCCGGTGCGGCTGGAAAATGATGCTAACTGTTTTGCCGTCTCAGAAGCGACGGATGGTGCCGGAGAAGGCGCCGGGATTGTCTTCGGCGCTATTCTCGGCACCGGAGTCGGGGCAGGAATTGTCGTCAACGGCAGACCCCTGCGGGGCGCCAATGCCATCGCCGGCGAATGGGGACACAATCCGTTGCCCTGGCCGACCGATGCCGAACGGCCCGGGCCCGCTTGCTACTGTGGCCGTTGCGGCTGCATTGAAACCTTTCTCTCAGGCTCCGGTCTGTCCGCAGACCATGCTCGGCATGGCGGCGGCGCGCTGGCGGTTCCGGATATCGTCCTGTCGTCGGATGAGACCGCCCGGCAGACGCTTGATCGTTACGTGGAACGGCTGGCGCGGGCGCTTTCCCACGTCATTAACATCATCGATCCAGACGTTGTCGTCCTGGGCGGCGGCCTGTCGAATATCGATCGGCTTTATGAAGATATCCCGCGTCTCTGGGGGCAGTGGATCTTTTCCGATGCCGTCGACACGGCACTGCGTCGCAATGTTCACGGCGATTCGTCGGGCGTCCGCGGCGCGGCCTGGTTATAGGGCGCCGCTACCGGACAACATAGGCAACCGCCGCTGCGTTTTCCTGGTTGCAGCGGGGGATTACGCGAATTGTCTTTTTGGTGTATGTTGTGCCGACTCATATATAAGACCATCAGGCATTAGCTTCGCACCGTTCAGGAAACTAGGACATGCAGGTCACGACACAGGAAGCATCTCGCCCCGCGACGACAACCGGGATGAAGATCACCAAGTTAACCGAGAATATCGGTGCCGAGGTGACGGGCATCGATTTGCGCCAGCCTGTCGACGCGGATACGCAAAAGTTCCTTTACGATGCTCTGGTTGAGCACATCGCGCTTGTCTTCCGCGATCAGAAATTCAACCCCGGTGAGTACCTGTCCGCCGTTTCCATTTTCGGCACCGTTATGCCGGACGAAAGCCCCAAGAACCGCCTGCCTGAATTACCCCTGATCAGCCAAATTTCGAGCCTATCGAAAGACCGGGAAGGCAAGCGGGTGATGACCGGTGAACGCTGGCATTCGGACCACGTCAATCATCAGCGGCCGCCGAAATTTACCTGCCTGTATGCGGTTAAGCTGCCTGATTCGGGCGGCGCCACCAACCTCGCAAATACCCGAGAAGGCTATGCGGCTCTTCCGGACGCGGTGAAGAAACGCGTTGAAGGGATGAAAACCGCCAACGT
This sequence comes from Pseudomonadota bacterium, assembly GCA_027618305.1. Classification (GTDB taxonomy): domain Bacteria; phylum Pseudomonadota; class Alphaproteobacteria; order UBA6615; family UBA6615; genus UBA8079. The sequence goes on along the minus strand of JAQCFD010000334.1, from coordinate 547 downwards.
CATCATCGGCAGCGCCTCTAAGTCGGTGAACAGCGATCGCCGGGCCTGGCAGGCTGAATCCCCGCCCGATCCCGTCATCCATCCACTGGTGCGCACCCATCCCGATGTCGGGACCAAGGCGCTCTATTTTCACCCCAATAAAGTCGAGAATATTGTTGGGATGGAACCGCAGGAATCTCAGGAACTTCTCGAAGAATTGACCGAATATATGGTCAAACCGGAGTTCTTGTATGCGCATCAATGGCGCCTTGGCGACATGATGATCTGGGACAATCGCTCGGCCTTTCACCGGGCCAGTTTCGATTACGACATCAATCAGCACCGGTTGCTTTATCGGACACTCGTCGAAGGCGATATTCCGCACTGAATACGCTGCCGCGCCGGCATCTGCCGACGCTGTTCCGCTTCTCCGGAAAGGCGGGGCTGGTGCCTTGCGCCCGCCCTATCGAGCCCCTAATCTGCGCCCCGCTGGCGGTTGATGGGGCGTAGCCAAGCGGTAAGGCAACGGGTTTTGATGGGCGGTGTCAGAGTAAAGTGACTTGAGGCG
>JAQCFD010000034.1 GCA_027618305.1 Pseudomonadota bacterium | reverse complement strand
GTGCCGCAGGCCGCACAGAGCGGGGCGGAAACGAATACCGCACCGTCCCAGCAGGCATGACACAGGGTCCCCGGCATCGAGACCAGCGCATCGCAGGCCAGGCATTGCGGCGGCGGCAGCATGTCGAGCGCCACGCGCGTGGTCTGCAGCACCGGCCGCGCCACCACCCGCATGAGGTCGCGGTATTGGCCCCAATGTTGGCCCCGGTATTGGCCCCGGTGTTGATCGCGATGATCCGGATGGTCCGCCATGGTGGGCATTCTGGCCGGAAAGTAGTTACCGGTGTCAATCACGGCCACTGCCGCGCGGATATGTTCACGTTTGTGCGCAAACGCGCAGCCCTCGCTTTGCCCTCGGCCGGGGCCATGCCATATAGCTTTCATGACCGGACCCGTGGACATCTTCGATCGAATACTGCTGCGCCAGCGCCGCTCGCGGATCGCGCCGGATTTCGCCGCCCATGACTTCCTGTTCCGCGAAATCGCCGAACGGCTCGCCGAACGCACCGCCGACGTGCGCCGTGACTTCGAGACAGCGCTCGACTGGGGCGGCCGCACCGGCCTTTATGCCGACGCCGCGCAGCGTCTGGCACCGGGCAAGATCGGCCGGCTGATCCACAGCGAGATATCCTTCGACCTGGCCGATGCCGGACGGCAATCACACGGAAACCCGACCCTCGTGGCCGACGAAGAAGCGCTGCCGTTCGCCGATCACAGTTTCGATCTTGTGGTCAGCGCGGGAACACTCCACGCCGTGAACGATGTGCCGGGCGCGCTGGCGCAAATCCTGCGCGCGCTGAAGCCTGATGGCCTGTTTCTGGGCGCGCTGTTCGGCGGCGAGACCCTGCACGAGTTGCGTACGGCCTGGTTGGCCGCAGAGGCCGAGATCGAGGGGGGCGCGAGCCCCCGGGTCGCCCCCTTCGCGGAATTATCCGACGCGGCGGCCCTGCTGCAGCGCGCCGGGTTCGCCTTGCCCGTGGCCGATCTCGACCCCATCGAGGTCACCTACGCCCATCCTTTGAAACTGATGCATGACCTGCGCGGCATGGGCGAGACGAACATCCGCGGGGACCGCCGTCGCACGCCGACCCGACGGGACACCCTGTTCCGGACCATGGAAATCTATGGCGAGCGCTTCGCCGGCCCCGACAATCGAATCCCCGCCACATTCGAACTCTTCTTCCTCACCGGCTGGGCGCCCCATGCAAGCCAGCCCCAGCCTTTGCGCCCCGGCAGCGCAGCCACCCGGCTCGCCGACGCGCTTCAGACGACCGAACAGGCGTCCGGAGACGCCGCCACCCCACACCCAACCAAGGAACAGGGCTGATGCCGCTCACATTGTTCGCCTCTCTCGGCACCGCCTATCGCTTTCTGTGGAACGAGCGCCGGGACCTGTTCGCCTATGCGTTCCTGCCCGTCCTGCTGGTCTCCTTCGTCCAGATCGCCGGCCTGTGGGCCACCGGCGACTGGCAGCTTCATTTCGAGCCGCAGGCGCCGCCGCCACCCCCTGTGCCGGCCGAGCCGGGCGCGCCGGCGGTCACGATCAATTTTGGCGACGTCGATCGGACCCATCTGATGGCGTTTGTCGCGAACGGCGTGGCGGCCTTCGTCGCCTATGTGATGTTCGCCGTCGCCTGGTTCCGTCGCTACCTGATCGGGCCCGAAGGCGTGACCGTGGGCGCGGCGATGCGCTGGGGCCCTCGCCAATGGCGGTTCATCGCGCGGTTTTTCATGCTGGTCGGCCTGGTCCTGCTCCTCGGCCTCCTGATCAACGGGCCGATCAGTCTCCTAACCTCGGTCAACCCGATGCTCGGGACCTTCGGGCAAGCGGCGATCATCGTCGGCTCGTTGCTGATCACCTCGCGGCTGCTGCTCGTCCTGCCGGCTGCGGCGGTTGACCAGCGTTTCGGGTTTCGCGATGCCGGGCGCGTGACCCGCGGCAAGAGCTGGTACATGCTCGGCATCTACCTGTTCTCCCTGCTGCCGGCGCTGTTCGCACTTGTTATTGTCGCCCAGCTTCTGGCCGCGCTGTCGGATTCCCTGACCGGACCGTCCCTGTCCTTCCTGTTTGTTGTCCTGCTGGTGCAGCAGGCGATCATGTTCGTCGCCATCGCGTCCCAGGTGACCGCGCTGGCCGAGGCGTTCCGACAGCTCGCCCCGCCGCCCGCCGCACCGCCGGCCAACACAACCATCTGACGAGAGCCGCAACGTGACCTACAAGCTGCCCATCTTCGCGACCATCGCCGACGGCTATCGGTTCCTGATCGCGCAGTTCACCGGCTGGTTCCAGCTCGCCATCGCGCCCCTGGTCATCTGCATCGGCCTGAACCTCGCCAACGGCTGGCTCGCCGGCGAAAACATGGGGGCCAGCAGCGACACGCCGACCCTCGCCGATATGCTCCTCAACGCACCGTTCATCCTCGCCCATTTGGTCATCGCGGCGACCCTGCTGATGTATGCCGTCGCCCTCCACCGGCTGGTGCTCGGTGCCAACGACCGCACCGGGCCTCTGGCCTGGCTCGCCTGGCGGTCCCGGCACTGGCGCTATGTCGGCCAGGGCGTGGTCATCGTCGCCATCATCCTGCTCGGCGCCATCGTGACGGCAACGTTTGTGCCGGCCATCGGCACGGTCGCAGGCACGGCGGGAGTCCTCGAATCGGCGGCCGGTCAGGTCACCCTGACATTCGTCGTCCTCATCCTGTTTGCCGTCCCGATCGCGCTGCTCAGCTGCATGGTGCTGCCGGCTCTGCCCGCCGCAGCCGTCGACGACCATGCGGTCAGCCTGTCCGAGGCCTCCAACCAGGCCAAGGGCAACCTGTGGCGCATGACGATCATTTTCGCCCTGGGCGTGATGTTGCCGTTCTGGCTGATCGAGAAAGGTGTGGGCTTGCTGACCAGCCGCACGGCCACGCGCGACGGCCTGCCGGAACTGATCACCCCGATCGTGATTAACTTCATCGCCTTCACGGTGACCATCGTGCTGCTGTCGCTGATCTACCGCCGCCTGCGCGACAACACGACTCTGCGCGCGGATGTTCCGGCGCGTTAGTGCCTAAAGCAGATCCTGCAGCTGGGCGACCAGCGGCACGTCGGCGGGGGGCATGGGATAGTCCCGCAGCGCGTTGGGCCGCACCCAGGCCAGGGTCTGGCCCTCGCGCGGCTGGGGTGTGCCCTGCCAGACGCGGCACACGAACAGCGGCATCAGCAGGTGGAAATCGTCATAGGCATGGCTGGCGAAGCCGATGGGCGCCAGGCAGCTCTCATAGGTGTCGATGCCGAGCTCCTCGTCGAGCTCGCGGATCAGCGCGGCTTCCGGAGTCTCGCCGTCCTGCACCTTGCCGCCGGGAAACTCCCACAGGCCGGCCATGGACTTGCCTTCGGGCCGTTGCGCCAGCAGCACGCGGTCATCCACGTCGATCAGTGCTACGGCGCTGACCAGCAGGATGGACGCCCCCGACAAGTCGGCTAGCTCCGGTAGTCGGCGTTGATCGTGATGTAGCCGTGGGTCAGGTCGCAAGTCCACACCGTGCCGCGCCCGCGACCGATGCCCAGGTCGATATCGATATTGATCTCCTGGTCCTTCATGTGGGCGGCGACAGGTGCCTCGTCATAGTCCGCCACCAGCTGGCCGAGCCGGGTGATCGGCACGCCGCCCACGGAGATGGACAACCGGTCGCGGTCCGCCTTCTCGCCGGCCTTGCCGACCGCCATAACGATCCGGCCCCAGTTCGCGTCTTCGCCGGCGATGGCCGTCTTGACCAGGGGCGAGTTCGCGACCGCGAGGCCGACAACGCGGGCGGCGCGTTTGGATTCCGCACCCTTGACGTTGATGGTGACAAACTTCTGAGCCCCCTCGCCGTCGCGCACGACCTGCTGGGCGAGATCGACGAACACCTCGCGAAGGGCGGCCTTGAAGTCGGCGAGCTGCTTGTCGCCCGCGCCCGTGATCCGGGGGTGGCCCTTGGCCTGGCCGGTCGCGAACATCAGCAACGTGTCGGACGTCGAGGTATCGCTGTCGACGGTGATGGCGTTGAAGGATTCGTCCGACGCCCCGCTCACGAGCCGCTGAAGCACCGGGGCGGGGATCGTCGCATCAGTGAACACGAAGCCCAGCAACGTCGCCATGTCGGGCGCGATCATGCCCGAGCCCTTGGCAAAGCCGGAGATGGTGACCAAGGTCTTGCCGATCCGCACCTTGCGGCTCGCCCCCTTGGCGAACGTGTCGGTGGTCATGATCGCTTCAGCGGCATCGCGCCAGTTGCCCACGCCCAGCGCACGTTTCATTTCGGGCAGCTTGCTGGCCACATAGTCGGGCGCGCGCGGCTCGCCGATGACGCCGGTTGAGGCGATATAGACGTCCTGGGCGCGGCAACCGAACAGATGCGCGGCCTCCCCGGCGGTCTGGGCCACCTGTAATTCTCCGGCGAGGCCGGTGAAGGCATTGGCGTTGCCGGAATTGACAACCAGCACCCGCGCCTTGCCCCGCGGCAGGATGGCACGGCACCATTCGACCGGTGCGGACGGACATTTGGACCGGGTGAGGACGCCGGCGGCCGTGGTTCCCGGTGCGAACGCCGCGACCATCAGATCCTTGACGCCGGGATGCTTCTTCAGACCAGCAGCGAGGCCCGCCAGCCGCACGCCGCGGACATTCGCAACGTCGGGAAAGCGCGCAGGGGCCAGCGGCGAGCGTGGCAGCGGTTGTTTCGATTTGGACTTCACAGACTTGGCCATGGCAAATACCCCCGGTGATTCTCAGCCGGGGCGCATCACCGCGACATCGTGTGTCACTTCGGTGGGGTGCCCTCGACCGGCGAGCCGTCGAGATTGAATATCTTGATCTCGGCTTTCGCCCGCAATTGCGCCATATGCGTGGCGATCAACTCGCGCGTCAACTGCTGTTCGATCGCCGGCAAAGATTCCTCGAAACTGGGCGCCGGCTGGCGACGCTTGTCCAGGACCTTGATCACGTGCCAACCGAAGTCCGTCTGGACCGGATCCGGGCCGACAGAGCCCGGCTCGATCGCGAAGGCGGCACTGGAAAAGGGTGCCACCATCGCGCTGCGGGTGAAGTATCCCAGATCGCCGCCCCGCGGGCCGCTGGGGCCCTTGGACCGCTCGCGCGCAAGCTCGCCGAAATCGGCCCCGCCCTCGAGCGCCTTGATGATGTCGTAGCCGTCCTCTTCACTCTCAAGCAGGATGTGCTGCGCATGGACCTCGATCGGGCCCTCGGTGTTGGCGATCGTCGCATCATAGGCAGCGCGCAGATCGTCTTCCTTGAGCCCCTCGGCAATCAGCCGGTTCATATAGGTCTGCTGGATCGCCACCCTCGAAAACTCGGCAATCTGAGCCAGCACCTCGGGATCCTTTTCAAGATCGTCCGCACGACCCGCTTTGACGATCAGCTCACCATCCACCAGCTGCTGCACGAGCTGGGTGAATATCTGGTTGACCGGCGCCTGCCGGAATTGCTCGGGCAGCCGCTGGAACGCGACAGCGACATCCGACTGGCGTATCTCGAACCCGTCCACGACAGCAACAACCGGGTTTTCCGGCGTCTCGGCGGCGTTTTCGGGCGTGCCTTTACCCTGCTGGGCCAGGGCGGGCGCCGAACCAACGGTCATGAAAACGAGCACGAATATCGTGGCGAGCGTGCGGAACATTTTTGAAAACTCCTGTTACACGGCCGGTCCCGGGGCGGGACACCGGACGGTCATTTGATCTGTGGTCCAGACTGCCGCGTTCTCGAAGAGGGTACAAGGCGAACGCGGCGACGAGGGTGTGTGCCACACGGCAATGTGAATCGGAATTCCGGCGACAAAACGGCATTCCGGTGATGGTCCGGTGCCCCGGCCGGCCGATGACCCGCCCATGGCGGGCAGCGTCATTGACACATGTTCGGGCGCGCCCTAGACAATGCGCCCATAATCCCCATTTAACCGGGAGCAGTCACCGGCCCCCGGAACCAGCGGCATCTTGCGGGCAGGCTCCTGCCGGAGATATCAGCACAAACGGGTTCGAGGTAGAGGTATGGTCCTCAGTCTGGTCACAAGGGCTTTCGGAACTGCGAATGATCGCTATCTGAAGCGACTCAAAAAAGACGTCGAGGCGATCAACGCGCTCGAGCCGGAACTCGAAGCCCTCGACGATGCCGCACTGCGCGCGCGCACCGATGCGTTCCGCGCCCGGATCGAGGCCGGCGAGACGATCGCCAGCCTTCTGGTCGAAGCCTTCGCCACCGTGCGCGAGGCGGCCAAGCGTACGCTCGGCCAGCGCCATTTCGACGCGCAGCTCCTCGGCGCGATGATCCTGCATAACGGCATGATCGCCGAGATGAAGACCGGCGAGGGCAAGACCCTCGTCGCCACACTGGCTGTTTATCTGAACGCGCTTGAAGGCAAGGGCGTGCATGTCGTCACGGTCAACGACTACCTGGCGCAGCGTGACTCCGGCTGGATGGGACAGGTCTATGAGTTCCTCGGTCTGACCACCGGTTGCATCGTCAATTCGATGTCCGACGAAGAACGACGGGCAGCCTACGCCGCCGACGTGACCTACGGCACGAACAACGAATTCGGCTTCGACTATCTGCGCGACAACATGAAGTTCCATCTCGACCAGATGGTGCAGCGCGACTTCAACTACGCGATTGTCGACGAGGTGGATTCGATCCTGATCGACGAGGCCCGCACACCGCTGATCATTTCGGGTCCCGTCGAGGATTCGTCCGGGGCCTATGTCCAGGCCGACAAGCTGATTCCCCAACTGCTCGACGAAGATTTCGAGGTCGACGAGAAGGCCCGCGCCGCGACCCTGACCGAAGAAGGCGTCGAACATGTCGAGGCGCTCCTCAGGGAAGACGGTCAGCTCGAGGAAGGCGGGAGTCTCTACGACATCACCAGCGTCACCATGCTGCATCACGTCAACCAGGCGCTGCGGGCGCACAAGCTGTTCCAGCGCGACAAGGACTACATCTCCCATGAAGGCCGGATCGTCATCATCGACGAATTCACCGGCCGCATGATGGAAGGCCGGCGTTTCTCCGACGGGCTGCACCAGGCGCTCGAGGCCAAGGAAGGCGTTGAGGTTCAGAACGAGAACCAGACCCTCGCCTCAATCACCTTCCAGAATTACTTCCGGCTCTATCCCAAGCTTGCCGGCATGACCGGCACGGCGATGACGGAATCCGCCGAGTTCGCGGAAATCTACAAACTCGAGGTGGTCGACATTCCGACCCATCGGCCGATGGTGCGCGACGACCAGAATGACGAGGTCTATCGGACGCTCGACGAGAAATACAACGCCATCAACGATCTCATCGAAGAGGCCAACAAGCGCGGCCAGCCCGTGCTCGTGGGCACCGTCTCGATCGAGAAATCGGAGGACGTCTCCGAGGCGCTGAAAGCACGCAATATTCCCCACGAAGTGCTGAACGCGCGCCATCACGAACGCGAGGCCCAGATCATCGGCCAGGCGGGTGTGCCGGGCGCGGTCACGATCGCGACCAACATGGCCGGTCGCGGCACAGATATTCAGCTCGGTGGCAATCTGGAGATGCGCCTCGAGGCCGAACTTGCCGACATGGAAGACGGGCCGGCACGCGACGAGAAGGAAGCGGCCATTCGCGACGAAGTCGCAAAACTCCATGACGCGGTCAACGCGGCGGGCGGCCTGATGGTCATCGGTACCGAGCGCCATGAAAGCCGCCGGATCGACAATCAGCTGCGTGGCCGGTCGGGCCGCCAGGGTGATCCGGGCACCTCGCGTTTCTTCCTGTCGCTGCAGGACGATTTGATGCGCATCTTCGGGTCCGAGCGCATGGACGGAATGCTGACCAAGCTCGGCATCGAAGAGGGCGAGGCGATCGTCCATCCGTGGATCAACAAGGCGCTCGAGAAGGCCCAGCAAAAAGTCGAAGCCCGCAACTTCGAGATCCGCAAACAGCTGCTGCAATATGACGATGTCATGAATGACCAGCGCAAGGTCATCTATGAACAGCGCAAGGATCTGATGCGGACCGAGGATGTGTCCGACACGATCAAGTCCATGCGGGCCGAAGTCCTTGAGGAACTGGTCGCACGCACGATCCCGCAGAAGGCCTTCGCCGAGCAGTGGGATACCAGCCTGCTCCATGAAGAGGCCGCACGCATCTTCGGACTCGACATTCCGGCAGACGAATGGGCGGCCGAGGAAGGCATCGCCGACGAGGAAATCCACGACCGGCTGCAGAAGCTTGTCGACGAGCGCATGGCCGCCAAGGTCGCCAACTATGGCGAAGAGATCATGCGCATGGCCGAGAAGAATCTGCTGCTGCAGATTCTCGACCAGCACTGGAAAGATCATCTGCTGCGTCTCGACCATCTGCGCCAGGGCATCGGCCTGCGCGCCTTCGGCCAGAAAAACCCGCTGAACGAATATAAGCGGGAAGCGTTCGATATGTTCCAGGACATGCTCGGGCGCCTGCGCGAAGGCGTCACGACGGTCCTCAGCCACATCGAGATCCAGATCAACGCCCCCGAGCCGGTGCCGGAGCCCCGCGCGCCGCAAAATATCGAAGCAGAGCATCCATCGGTCGGACAATTCGGTGATGCCACCCCGCGACCGGAAAGGCCCGCGGGCGCATCGGCGCGCAGCCAGGCGGCGGCAACGATCGATCCGGACGATCCGTCCACCTGGGGCAAGGTGCCGCGCAACGCGGCATGCCCGTGCGGCACCGGCAAGAAATACAAGCACTGTCACGGCCGCAGCGCCTAGGGCGGGGAACGCACGATGGTCGATTTCGGTGTCTTCGATCACCTCGACCGCCGGGCCGGCGTGCCCGATCAGAAAACCTACGAAGACCGGCTGCGCCTGATCGCGGCCTACGACGCGGCCGGGATCGCGATGTATCACCTGGCCGAGCATCACGCGACCCCGCTCGGCCTGGCCCCCTCGCCCAGCGTGTTCCTGTCGGCCGTCGCCCAGCGCACCACGAACCTCCATTTCGGGCCCATGGTCTATTGCCTGCCCCTGTATGACCCGCTGCGGCTGATCGAAGAGATTTGCATGCTCGACCAAATGAGCGGCGGGCGGTTCGAGTTCGGGGTCGGCCGGGGGATTTCGCCCTTCGAAGTCGCCTATTTCGGGATTAACAAGGACAATGCCGGGCCGATCTATCTGGAAGCGTTCGAAGTCCTCAAACGCGGCCTGACCTCGGATGTCCTCAGCTTCAAGGGCGAACATTTCAACTATGACGACGTGCCGATGGTCGGATCACCGGTCGGCAAGCCACACCCGCCGATATGGTACGGCGTGGCGACCCCCAACGGCGCGGCCTGGCCCGCATCCCAGAAGATCAACGTGATCAGCAATTCACCCTGCGAAATCGCCCGCAGCGCGACGGACCAGTATCGCGAGACCTGGGCCCGCGAACATGGCGGGCCGGTCACCGCAAAGCTCGGCGTCGCGCGGCATGTCTATGTGGCCGAGACCTAGGCCGAGGCCGACCGGATCGCGGGCCGCGCCTATGCGGCCTGGTACGAGAATTTCATTCACCTCTGGCGCAAGTTCGGCGTCAAGGACCCCGCCTACGCCTCGACGCTTGTGACCGCGCGGGCGCGCGACGCGATCATCGCCGGCACCCCGGACATGGTGGCGTCCGAGATCGAACGCCAGATCGAGGCCGCGGGGCTCAATTATTTCGTGTGCCGGTTCGCCTATGGCGATGTGAGCTTCGAGGAAGCCTCGGGCTCGTTCGAGCTGTTCGCGCGCGAGGTCATGCCCCGCGTTACCTGACGAATGGTATCGGCGTTCAGGCCAGGCCGGCGCTGCCCAGGTTCAGGAACTTCTCACGCCGGTGCGCCTTTAGGGCCGGGCCGTCCAGCCCGTCCATCGTGCGCAATGCGGCCTCTATCGCTGTATCGACCGCGGCAATGGCGGCAGCCGGTTCACGGTGCGCGCCTCCCAGCGGCTCCGGCACGATCCCGTCGATCAACTTGAGTGCGGCCAGATCCTGCGCGGTGATCTTGAGCGCCTCTGCGGCGTCCTGCGCCCGGTCCGCGTCGCGCCACAGAATGGACGCGCAGCCCTCCGGCGAAATCACCGAATACACGGCATGTTCCATCATCAAAACAATATTGGCCGTCGCGATCGCAACCGCACCACCCGAGCCGCCCTCGCCGATAATCACCGACACGAACGGAACCCGCAGCCCGAGCGAGGCCTGGATGGCCCGCGCGATCGCCTCGGACTGGCCGCGCTCCTCAGCCCCGACACCGGGATAGGCACCCGACGTGTCCACGAAGGACAGGATCGGCATGTCGAACCGGTTCGCGAGATCCATGAGGCGCTGTGCCTTGCGGTAGCCCTCGGGCCGGGCCATGCCAAAATTATGGTGGATGCGACTTTCGATGTCGTTGCCCTTTTCCTGACCGAGCACGATCACGGGGCGGCCGTGATAGCGGCCCATGCCGGCCACCAGCGCGTTGTCCTCGGCGTAAAGCCGGTCGCCGGCGAGCGGCACGAAGTCCGTCACCAGCCCGGCGACATAGTCGCCGCATTTCGGCCGGCCCGGATGGCGGGCCACCTGCACCTTTTGCCAAGCCGAAAGCTTGCCATAGGTCTGGCGCAACCGACGGTCGACCTTGTCCTCAAGCTTACCGACCTCGTCGGCGATGTTGAGACCACCGTTGTCGGACAGCCGGCGAAGCTCTTCGATCTGACCTTGAAGCTCGGCGAGCGGTTTTTCGAAATCCAGAAAATGGGCCATGGCGTTCTACTAGTTGGCGTTTGCACGGCTGGCAAGCGGATGATGATCGGCAACAAGCTTCCGCATCCGCTCATCGAGCACGTGGGTATATATCTGGGTCGTGGAAATATCGGCGTGGCCCAGCATCTGCTGGACGCTGCGCAGGTCGGCATCGTGATGCAGCAGATGCGTCGCAAACGCATGGCGCAGCACATGTGGGCTGACCTTCAGCGGATCGAGTCGGGCGTCCAACGCGAGCTTTTTCAGGAGCTGAAAGAACCGCTGGCGGCTCAGATGCTTGCCGCCGCGCCCGGCAAACAGATACGGGTTCCTGGTTCCTTCCGGCACGAAGGCGTCGCGCACCTCGAGATACTCACGCACAGCCTGGCGGGCGGGCGGGCTCAACGGGACCATCCGCTCCTTGTTCCCCTTGCCCCGCACGATCAGCACCTCGGGGTCGCGCTGCACCGTTGCGAGCGGCAGGCCGACGAGCTCGGTGACCCGCATTCCGGTGGCATAGCAAAGCTCGACCAGGGCGCGCATCCGCTTGCCCTCCGGGCCGGTGCGTTCGGCAGCGGTATCGAGCAGGGCGCCCACATCTTTTTCGGAGAGAATCTTCGGCAACGAGCGGCCCTGCCGGGGGCTTTCGAGAATCGCGCTCGGATCGTCGGCCCGCAGACCGTCCGCATAGAGAAAACGATAAAACTGACGCAGGGTCGACAGCCGCCGGGCCGAGGTCCCCGCGGCCATGCCGCGGCCTTCCAGATGCTTCAGATAGCGACGCAAATCATCGGTCGACGCGTCGTCGAGCACCGCCTTGCGGCCCGTGTCTGTCCCGCAAAGGAATCCCGCAGCATCTCCCAAATCGTGGCGGTAGGCCGCGATAGTGTTGGCCGACGCACCGCGTTCGGCCAGCAGCAGTTCCAGAAAGGCTTCGAAATACCGGCTGACCGCCGCCGGCGCGATGGCTGCCCGCCGCCGGTTCATCGCACCCGAGCGACCAGCGCGGCGCGGGCGATCGTCTGTGCGTCCGTGTCCAGCCCGACCGCCTGCAGGCCGCGCACGACGTCGCCGACAACACCGGCATGGGGTGTCTCGCCCGCCTGCCCGAGGACGATCATCGCGTAGAGTGCGGTCTCGGCGCGCCGCCCTGCCGCCGACGCGCGCGCCAACCCGGCAAGCGCCGCCACTCGCGGCATGGCCCCGTCGTTATCCGTCACGCCGTCAGAAATTACCGGCGCGCTGCGCCAATGTTCTTCAGACACCGGGTCGCCCAGAATCTGCAGCAGATACAACGCCGTGCCGATATCGACCGTCCCCTCATTATTGCCGGCAAGGTCGATCCAGCTGGACAGGCGCGCGGGACTCCAGGGAACCGGCGCGCGCGGGGATTGTGTGACCAACTGCCCGAGCGTCCCGGAAGCGGGTATGCGCCCAAGGACACCTTCCGTCGGCGCCTCGATGTTGGCGGGCACACCTCTGAGCGGGGTTGTGGAGGCGGCAATCGGTTCGGCATCGGGGGCGACCAGATTGCGTCCGATGACGCGCATCTCCGGCCACAAGAGCGCCGTTGCCCGCGCCATATCCGCCACGGACCGCGCCTGACGTACGACAAGTTGATACCATTCGATCGCCAGATCGTCTTCACCTGCCAGCAACGCCGCGCGTGTCGCGGCGGCGGCGAGCCAACCAAAATCCGACGTCGCGGGGATATCCGCCAGCAGCGCCGCGGTGGTGGTCATAACAATATCGTCGAGTTCCGCTGCCTGGGCCAATGTCCAGGCTTCCCACAAGGCTTCGGACCTGGCGATCGCGACGCGCTGGTTGCGCGCCGCCAGATACAGGTAGGCCAGCCAGAGATCCCGATCGATGGAGTCCGGCTCGGGCAACGCCGCCGCAATGGCCGCATCGCTCGCGTCCAGGCCGTCATAAACGGCCACAACGTCGCCGGCGCCAACCACCCCGCGCCGCAATGCGCGATGCGCCAGGGCGAGCTTGCGTGCCGGATCGACCTGCGGAGACACCAGCATCGCCCGCACCAGCGCCGGATCATTGCTCGCGAGCATCCAGTCCGGCAGCGCAGCCTTGGCAACGGTCAGCATCGCGAATGTCAGGATGTCTGCAGCGCCCGGCGTTTCGAGTTGTGCCGGCGTGAGTCGAGCACCTGTGGCTGTTGCATAGGCCATATTCCGGAAGACGCCGTCCGTGTTGCTGCGCTCCTCGCGCAGCAGATCGAGCCCCAGGGACGCTTCCGCGCCCTTCCCGGCAACGATCTGACATATGACCAGCGCCTTCTGCCAGAAGGGCTCTGCATAGCCGCCATTGTATTGACCCAGCACATCACAGCCGGTCGCAAGATCGCCGCGCAGGAAATGTGCGCTGACAACAGACCTTGCGAGATGATCGGGTACTCGGCGCGAATCCGCGGCGCGCGCCAGTTCAATCGCATCACCCGTCGCACCGATCGAAACCAGGCCCGCCACGCGGGCGGCAAGCAAACTGGACTTCCCGCTGTCGTTAACGGATACGCCACCGGTCGGTGGTGTGGCGATGGAGAGCAGGAGACGACGGGTAAGCTCCCGAGCGACGCCGGCCGGATAGCGCGACGGCAGCGACGTCAGAAGGCGGACCGCCGTGGCGGGGTCGGTCCCGGCCCACATGTCGTCGCCCAGACCACCATGAGATGCGTCCAGCACACCGACCGCATCCTCGGCCACCGCGTCGAGACCGCGCACCAGCACGCCCCCCGACTGGAGGGTTGTATCCGACCGGCTCTCACCGACGCCCTCGCCGGCACTGCCGCTGGAGAGGGCGTCGGGCGGCGGCAGCGGCGCCAGACGGATCGGCCCGGATTGCTGTGCCTGGGCGGTCGGCGCAGCGCTGGTCAGCGCGCTCAGTGACAGTGCGAATATCGAAGCAAATGTGACGGCGAACTGGCGCATGGGGCGTTAACGCGGGAAGCGATCGTTGGGGATCGTTTTCTCGACGCTTTCTGTCGGCGCCGGGATGTCCCACGTCGCAAGAAACACGCCGCCGGCAACGATCACGGCAAGAAACAGGACAATGATGTACTTGGCCAAGCGATCCTCCTAGCGAATCTGACGAGCGAGATTGAGACACGCGGGCTCTGCCATGACAATCTCCAGTCTCGCGGGGCATCGCGTGAATGATTATTATGCATCCGAACCATGGCGATAACGCGGCGAATCGTTTGCCGGACCGAACCGCATCAAGATAGCAGCGCATGAGCGATTCTGACCAAGCCGAAGACAAACACGAACCGGCGGCACGTCTATTGCCGGTAGATGATATGGACCGCTCCATCGTGATGGTCGGCCTGATGGGGGCCGGCAAGTCATCCATCGGGCGGCGCCTGGCGACACGTCTGAACCTGCCCTTCGTCGATGCCGACACAGAAATCGAGGCCGCGGCCGGCTGCACCATTGCCGAATTTTTCGAAAGCCATGGCGAGGCAGCGTTCCGCGACGGCGAACGCCGGGTGATCGCGCGTTTGCTGGAAGATGAACCCAAGGTCCTGGCGACCGGTGGCGGTGCCTTTATGGATGCGGAAACCCGCGCCGCGATCGCCCATGCCGGCATCTCGGTGTGGCTGCGTGCCGATCTCGAGACGCTGGTGCGCCGGACGGCCCGGCGCACCGATCGCCCGCTGCTCAACAACGCCGACCCCGCGAAAACGTTGGAAAGCTTGATGGAGACCCGCCATCCGGTCTATGCGCAGGCTGACATCGTTGTCGAAAGCAACGACGGCCCGCCCGACGAAACCGTCGAACGCGTCGTGGACGCCGTTGTGGCATTCAGGAACAGGACAAAGGCATCGCCCGCACAATGAATTTTTCGGCTGAAGGCACACGAACCGTCCGCGTTGACCTGGGCGTGCGCTCCTACGATATCGTGATCGGCCCCGGGCTGATCGACCAGGCCGGCACGCTGCTCGCCGCGCGGCTTGGCGAGCGCCGGGTGATTATTGTCACCGATACCAATGTCGGCCCGCTCTATGCGGACCGGCTCGATGCCGCCCTCCGGCAGGCGGGGCATCAGACACGCACGATCACGGTTGCGGCGGGTGAGGCCTCGAAATCCTACAGCCAGCTTGAAGCGCTGCTGGAAGATCTGATCAAGGGCGGCCTCGAGCGCGGCAGTGTCCTGATCGCGTTGGGCGGCGGCGTGATTGGCGATCTCACCGGCTTCGCCGCGAGCATTGCCCTGCGCGGCGTGGAATTCGTGCAGGTTCCGACCTCCCTGCTCGCGCAGGTCGACAGCTCGGTCGGCGGCAAGACCGCGATCAATTCCCGGCACGGCAAGAATCTCATCGGTACTTTCTATCAGCCCCGGCTGGTCATCGCGGATACGGATACGCTTAAGACCCTGCCGGCCGAGGAAATGCGCGCCGGCTACGCCGAAGTCACCAAATACGGCCTGCTCGGTGATGCCGCCTTCTTCGAATGGCTTGAGACGAACGCCGCGAAGATCCTCGGCGGCGACGCCGCCGCGCAGATCCACGCCGTCGAGCATGCGTGCAAAATGAAGGCCGACATCGTCAACCAGGATGAGCGTGAGACCGGCCGCCGGGCCCTGCTGAACCTTGGTCATACATTCGCCCATGCGCTGGAAGCCGAAACCGGCTACGGCGCGGGACTGCTGCACGGTGAAGCCGTCTCCATCGGCATGGTGCTGGCGTTCGAATTGTCGGCACGGATGGGTTTGTGTTCCGCCGCCGACGCGACGCGGGTCCGCGCCCATCTCGACGCGGCGGGCCTGCCCACGGGCTTCCCCGCACACCCCGGAGGGGGCTGGGATGCGGACATCCTGCTGGCCCATATGGGACGCGACAAGAAAGTCCAGGAAGGGCGCCTTACGTTCATCCTGGCGAATGCTATTGGTGACACGTTTGTAACCAACGAGGTGGCCGTCGACGACGTATCGGGCCTCCTTTCCGAGATGGCGACCGCCGCCTGACATATCTCAAACAGGCCAACAAATCATGAGTGATCCCTTCACCCTTATCGTCATCGGAATCATCATTCTGCTGGCGATGTCGGCGTTTTTCTCAGGCTCCGAAACGGCCCTGACCGGCGCATCGCGACCGCGCATGCATCAGCTGGAAAGCGAAGGCAACCGGCGCGCCGGCACGGTCAATCTGCTGCACGCACGCCAGGAACGCCTGATCGGCGGCATCCTGATCGGCAACAATATCGTCAATATTCTGGCCTCGGCCCTGGCGACCAGCGCCATGATCACCCTGTTCGGAGATGCCGGGGTTGCGTATGCGACCGTCGCCATGACGACGCTCGTCGTAATCTTCTCCGAGGTTTTGCCGAAGACCTATGCCATTCGCCACGCCGATACCGTCGCGCTGAAGGTGGCGCGCCCGATCCGGCTGATCGTCGCATTGCTGTCGCCATTGTCGCGCGCGATCGAAACTGTGGTGAACATCATCCTGCGGCTGATGGGCGAGCCGGTCTCCCAGGGGGAAGATGCGGCACGGGAACAGGAACTGCGCGGCGCCATTCGCATGCATGCCGACACGAGCATCGTGTCCGCCCATGAGGGCATGATGCTCGGCGGGGTGATGGACCTCGACGATGTCGAGGTCGGCGAGATCATGACCCACCGCACCGACGTGCAGATGGTCGATGCCGGGTTGTCGGCCAGCGAGATCGTGGCCCGGGTTCTCGATTGCCCGTACACCCGGGTGCCGCTCTTCGAGGATGACCCGGACAACATCATTGGGGTTATCCACGCCAAGGCCCTGCTGCGCGAAGTCCAGAACCATGACGGGCATATCGACGAGATCGACATCCGCGCGGTCGCGTCCGAACCCTGGTTCGTTCCCGAATCGACCGACTGCCTGCGCCAGCTGCTCGAGTTTCGCGACCGGCGTGAACATTTCGCACTCGTGGTCGACGAGTATGGCGCGCTGCAGGGTGTCGTCTCCCTCGAAGACATCATCGAGGAGATCGTCGGCGAAATCGACGACGAGCACGACATCCCTGTTCCCGGCATGCGCCGTCACGGCGATGATACCTTTATCGTCGATGGCCGTGTGACGATCCGCGACCTGAACCGGGAATTCGACTGGAGCCTGCCCGACGCGGAGGCATCGACCATCGCCGGCCTCGTACTGCACGAAGCCAGGTTCATCCCCGAAGAAGGTC
>JAQCFD010000033.1 GCA_027618305.1 Pseudomonadota bacterium | reverse complement strand
AGAGGATCCTGACCTCAAGGTCGAGGTGGTGCTGAATGAAGCGCATCTGCGCGCGGGGATGATCGGATATTCGCGCAATATTCTGCTCCTTTCGGTCGCTATCTCGCTGTTCACCGGGTTGCTGCTGTATCTGTCCCTGCAGTGGCTCATGGTGCGGCCGATGCGCCGGATTACCGAAGACATCACCCGGTTTTCACAAGACCCCAAGGATTCTTCCGTCGGTGTCAGTGTGACCCGCCGCACCGATGAAATCGGTGTCGCGCAGTCTGTGCTGGCTGAAATGCAAAAGGATTTGCGCAGTGCGCTGCGCCAACAGGAGCATCTGGCAGCGCTCGGGTCGGCCGTCAGCAAGATCAATCATGATTTACGGGGCATCTTGTCGACGGCGGTTTTGTTGTCTGACCGTCTGTCTGGCGTCGACAACCCGGAGGTCAAACGGATTGCAACCCCGCTGATCCAGGCGATCGACCGCGCCATCAATCTTTGCACCCGGACGCTCAATTACGCCCGCGATGAGGGCCCCGAGCTGACACATACGCGCTTTCGACTGCGTGAGTTGATCGGTGAAGTCGCCTCGGATCTCGCGGTACTGGCAGAGAATGAAGGTACGGGCTCCAGTTCCGATCCACAGATGATCAACGAGGTGCCCGATGACACCATCGTCGAGGCCGACCGCGATCAGATTTACCGGGTGTTTTCGAATCTTGGCCGAAACGCGTTCGAGGCGGGGGCGCGGCGTGTGACCATTTCGATCGGCCCGTCGGACGATGCGGGATTGATTGTGGAGGCGGCGGACAATGGCCCGGGTCTGGCGCATGCGGCGCGCGACAGCCTGTTCAAGCCGTTCAAGGGGTCGGCGCGCCAGGGCGGCACGGGGCTAGGGCTGGTCATCGCCCGGAACGTGATGCAGGCCCATGGCGGCGAACTCGAACTCGCGACTTCCGGGGATGACGGCACCGTATTCCGCCTGATGTTCCGGGCGGCGGACTAGGCGGCGCCCTCAAATTGGCGTGAGCCGGGTTTCGTTTTCGCTCGGGCGAGCCAACATAGGGTGCATGGATAAATCCCGCGCCCAGGCACCCTATCGCTTCTTTGCAACCCTGCTGGGTGTAGCCTTCCTGCTCGCGCTGCTGGCCGCACCGGCCATGGCGGCACCCAAATCCAACCTCTGGCCGCGCTGGACGGCGCATGATCCGGCGTCGACGGTGATCGTGGATCACGGGGACTGGACGCGTATCCTGCAAGCCTATACCCGCCCGTCGGACGACGGCGTGGTCCGGTTCGATTATGCGGGGCTCGCCGCCGCCGAAAAGCCTGCGCTGGACCGGTACATTGCGCGGTTGGCGGCGGTACCGGTCAGCGGTCTCAACCGGGGCGAACAGCTGGCGTACTGGATCAATCTCTACAACGCGCTGACCGTGCAGGTGGTGCTTGATGCGTATCCGGTGAGTTCAATCCTCAGGATCGATATTTCGCCGGGCCTTTTCGCGATCGGCCCCTGGGGCAAGAAGCTGGTCTTGGTCGAAGGTGAAGACCTCTCGCTCGACGATATTGAGCACCGTATCCTGCGCCCGATCTGGCGCGACCCGCGAATCCACTATGCGGTCAATTGTGCCTCGATTGGCTGCCCCAACCTGATCGACAGGGCCTATACGGCGGCGCAGGTGGACGGGTTGCTGGAGGCGAATGCGATCGCCTATGTGAACCATCCGCGCGGCGTGGCGCTGCGTGGCGGGGCACTCACGGTTTCGAGCATCTATGATTGGTTCCAGGAGGATTTCGGCGGGTCGGAGACCGGTGTGCTGGCGCATCTGCGCGAATATGCGCGCCCCGAGCTCCTGCGTGATCTCAGGCTCATGTTCGAAATCGACAACTATGATTATGACTGGTCCCTGAACGAGCCCGGCAGCTAGGCGCGGCGCGCTAGTCCAGCTGGATCATTTGTCCCTTAAGATAACCCGTCTCCGGCAGGAAGGGGTGCACCGGATGGTCGGGTGCCGCGCCCGAGCTGCGCAGAATGCGTCCGTTCCGGCCCGTGTCGGCGAGCGCGCGGCGGACGGCGTCGGCGAAACTCGGCGGGTCCACATGGTGTGAGCAGGACGCCGCGAACAGATAGCCGCCCGGCGCGACGATCTGCGCGGCCAGCCGGAACAGCTTTCGATAGCCCCGGATGCCAACCTGCAGGTCCTTCTTGGATTTCACAAAGGCCGGCGGGTCGACGATCACCACATCATAGGTTTCGCCGGCGGTCGCGAAGTCTTGTAGTAATTGGAAGGCATCACCACGGGTGGCCGAGAATTTTGCGTCGACGCCGTTTGCAACGGCCGCCTGGGTCGCGAAATCGAGAGCTGCCTGGGACCGGTCGAAGGCGTGCACCTCGCTGGCACCCGCCAGGGCCGCCGCGACGGAAAACCCTCCGGTATAGGAATAAAAGTCGGCCACGCGCTTGTCTTTCGACAGGGCGGCCACGAAGGCGCGGTTGTCGCGTTGGTCATAGAACCAGCCGGTCTTTTGTCCCTCGCGCGGATCGGCCTGAAACACGGCACCATTCTCCATGACCTCGATCGGGCCTTCGAGTTCGTCGCCAACAACGCGTATCTCCAGGGGCAGTCCCTCGAGGTTTCGCACGGCGCTGTCATTGCGGAACAGGATGGTCTTCGGCGCCAGCACGTCCTGCAGTGCGGCCAACAGCGTGTCGCTCAGCTTTTCCATGCCCGCGGTGTTCACCTGCACGACACAGACATCGCCGAACCGGTCGATGATCAGGCCCGGGAGGCCATCGGCCTCCGCATGCACCAGCCGGTAGTAGGGCGCTGTGTAGAGCGCTTCGCGGACGGCCAGTGCGGCTTGCAGGCGCGCGGCGATGAACGCGCCGTCGATCAGCGTCTCGGGATCGCGGGTCAGGATACGGGCGGCGATCAGCGGATGCGGATTGAAGGTGGCCACGCCGAGCGGTCGTTTGCTCGCGTCGATCAGCCGGACCAGTCCGCCGGGTGGCAGCGCCTTGGCGTCGGCGTCCATGTCGATCTCATTGGAGAATATCCATGGGTGGCCCTGGCGCGCGCGCTTGTGGCGGCCGGCCTGGAGGCGAATTTCGGGAAGGGCGGGGAGTGTTTCTGCCAGATCTGTCATCGGCCGCACTCTAAAGCCTTGTCCACGCAGATTGAACCGCTCTAGCGTGCCTTTATGTCAGGACATGAGATCGACGATCTGTTTTGCCGTATCGACGGCCAGGGGGACGCGCTTGCCGCGCTGACGGCCGATCTGGTGCGGATTCCCACGATCAACCCGCCGGGCGATGCCTATGAGGCGTGTGCGCATTTCCTGGGGGAGCGCCTCGCCGCACGCGGATTTGATGTCGAATATCTTCGTGCCGAAGGTGCGCTCGGTGACAGCGACCGATATCCGCGGACCAATGTGGTGGCGCGGATAGAAGGCGATGGCCCGGGACCGTGCGTGCATTTTAACAGCCATATCGACGTGGTCGCACCGGGCCAGGGCTGGACCGTCGACCCGTTCGCCGGCCTCGTGCGCGACGGTCGTGTCTATGGGCGCGGCACCTGCGACATGAAGGGTGGCCTGGCGGCCAGTGTCGTCGCGGTCGAGGCACTGCTGGAATCGGGCGTCTCGTTTCCCGGCGCGATCGAGATATCCGGTACCGTGGACGAGGAAACCGGCGGCTATGCCGGTGTGGCCTGGCTCGCCGAGCGCGGGCATTTCTCCAAGCCGCGTGTCGATCACGTGATCATCCCCGAACCCCTCTACAAGGACGCGGTCTGCCTCGGCCATCGCGGCGTGTGGTGGGCCGAGATCGAGGTGCGCGGCCGGATCGCCCATGGCTCGATGCCGTTTCTGGGCGTGTCCGCGATCCGTGGCATGGCAGCGTTCCTGGAGAAGGTCGAGCATGATCTCTATCCGAAGCTTGCGCAACGCCGCACGGCGATGCCGGTCATTCCCGACACCGCGCGCCAATCGACCCTGAATTTCAACACGATCCATGGCGGGCTGGAAGAACAGGATATGCGCGAAGGTTTCCCGTCGGCATTGGTCGCGGATCGGTGCCGAGTCGTCCTCGACCGTCGTTATCTGATGGAAGAGGATGAGGCGGACGTTCGCGCCGAGGTGGTCGAAATTCTCGACCGGCTGACAGCCGAGCGCGACGCGTTCGAGTACGAGCTGCGCGAGCTCTGGTCGGTCCCGCCGACCCTCACGGAACCGGACTCACCCCTTGTGCGTGCGCTGGACCGGAATATCGAACGGGTGCTGGGGACTCCGTCGCGCCATGTCGCTTCACCCGGCACCTATGACCAGAAACATGTCTGGCGGGTCGGCAAGCTCAAGGAATGTGTGGCTTACGGGCCGGGCATTCTGGAACTGGCGCATCAGCCGGACGAATATATCGATATCGACGACATGGTGGCGTCAGCCAAGGTCATGGCCGGAGCGGCGCTGGAATTGTTGCGGGGGCGTGAATGAGCAAGATCGGCGCACGCAATGCGATCACCGATGTGACCGGCCTGAAGGTCGGGTCTGCTGATGACAAGGATATTAGGACCGGGGTGACGGTGATTCTGCCCGATGCGCGCGCGGTCGCTGCGGTCGATGTGCAGGGCGGCGGCACCGGGACACGCGAGCTCGAGCTGCTGCGCGGCGATGCCACGCTGGAGGAGGTGGACGCGATTGTTCTGGGCGGCGGGTCGGCCTTTGGCCTGTCGGCGGCCGACGGCGTCATGGGGTGGCTTGCCGAACAGGGAAGGGGATTTCCTGTCGGTGATCTGCATGTGCCGATTGTGCCCGGCGCGATCCTGTTCGATCTGATGAACGCCGGCGATAAATCTGCTTTCCGAAGCCAGCCCGACACGGCATTGCCTTACCGCGCTTTGGCCCGTGCGGCAGCCGGGCGCGCCGGGTTGGACGTGACCCTGGGCAATGCGGGTGCCGGGTTCGGCGCCACCACGACGGGCCATGACGGACGCAGGCTCAAGGGCGGGCAGGGGACGGCGTCGCTGGTTCTGGATGACGGCGTGTCGGTCGGGGCGCTGGCAGCGGTCAACGCGTTGGGATCTGTGGTCGCAAACAGCGCCGGCCAGTTTCTGGCTGGCACGCTGGAGCGCGGCGACGAATTCGGCGGACTGGGCGGTGCGCCGACAATCGAGATTCCGGATCATCCGCTGGATAAGTACGGCCTTCGGGACAGCCCGTCCAACACCACGCTGGCGGTTGTGGCGACCGACGCGGTGCTGACCAAAGCCCAGGCGGCCCGGGTCGCCCGAATGGCCCAGGCGGGCTTCGCGCGGGCGATCCGGCCGGTCTTCACGCCGATGGATGGCGACGTGGTCTTTGCGCTGGCGACCGGCCAGGTGCCGATCTCGGATCCGATATCGGATGTGGCGCGGATCGGCATGGCAGCGGCCGACTGCCTGGCACGCGCCGTGGCGCGGGGCGTCTACATGGCGTCGGGTCAGGGTGACTGGCCCGCCTACAAGGATACCTATCCCGATCGCGGTTAAGCCGCGGTTGCAGACCGAGCGGGTCGGCTAAGGGATCACTGCCCGTCGTGTGCGGCGATCGGCTGGACGAATTGCAGCTCCAAATCCCAGGGAAAATGGATCCAGGTGTCCTGGCTGACCTCGGTCACGAAGGTGTCGACCAGCGGCCGGCCCGCCGGCTTCGCATAAACGGTGGCGAAATGTGCCTTGGGCAGCATCTCCCGGACGATTTTGGCGGTCTTGCCGGTGTCGACCAGATCGTCGACGATCAACGTGCGCTCGCCGTCACCATCGACTGCTTTCAGGATTGTGAGTTCGCCCTGCGCCTGATGGTCGTAGGACGACACGCACACGGTGTCGACCAGCCGCAGCTCAAGTTCGCGCGCGACAATGGCTGCCGGGACGAGTCCGCCACGTGTGATGGCGACGATCTGATCCCAGGGACCTTTTTCCTTCAGCCGCCAGGCAAGCGCCTTGGCGTCACGGTGGAGTTGTTCCCAGGATACCGGGAAATCATGCTGCGAGCTGGCCATGTCGGAACCGATCTGATTTCAGAGAATTGGACAGCGCATATTAAAGCGGGCGCCGTGGCGTGGTGCAATCTTCGCGGTGGACATGGCTGTGGGCCGTCGGAGCACGACCCGACGGCCAGGCCCCATGCTAGATGCCGCGTTCCCCCGTTGGATGCAAGGTGACGCCGGCAATCCGCCAACTGCCGTCCGACTGTCGCTCCATGCGGTAGAGTGCGACCACGCCGCGCCCGTCGGGCCCGATCACCCGCACCGGCTGGAGGGGGGCGCCGTCCACCATGGCCGGTTCGCCGAAGCTGTAGGAGCGGGGTCTGTAGACCGGCTGGAATCCCGAACGCACCATCGCCATGAACCGTTCGGCGGTCCCGAGCCTGCGGCGGATATCCGGGCTGGCCAGAGCGAAGGCGGCAACCCCGTCGTCGCGTGAGAAGGCTGCGATCTGACCCTCGATCACGTCTGTCACACCGGCGAAGCTGCCGCCGTCGGGGACGGTGGATTGGGCCTGCAACGGGGCCACAACGGAGAGGCTGACCAGCAGCGCGACGAGAAGGGCTCGAATGGTGACGGACATGTGAAGAGTATGTCGCGTCTCGTGCGTTGTTGGGAGCGGGACGGTGATCGACCGAACTTGTATAGTCCGTCTTCACACGGAGGAAGTTATGCCAATCAGGGAAATCGACGCCGCCGACGCGGGATTGCCGACGTTCGAGCTGACAGACACCGGCGGCACGCCTGACGTCCGGGTGTTCTCCCTGTCGAGCCATGCCCGGGCGCGCGAGGCGCTGGAGTTCGGCCTCGGCGCGCGCGATCCGGGGTTCAATATATTTGTTGTCGTCGAATTTGGAAAAGGACGTATGACCGCGACCCTGGCCTTTCTTAACGAAGCGCTGCGTGACGGCCCGAAGCCCGACGATTGGATCTATCTCAACAATTTTCGGCGTTCGAACGAGCCGCTCGCCGTGCGCCTGCCCGCCGGTCAGGGACGAAAGTTCCGCGACGCCATGGCGGCGCTGATCCCGCAACTGCGCGAGGCGCTGCGCCAGGCCTTTACCCGCGAGGAGTACCAGCAGCGCCTGCATGACGAGGAAGCGGTGATGCGTGCCGAGATCGGCAAGGCCATCGAGGCCGCGCGGGCGGAGGCGGAGAAAGCCGGGCTGTCGCTCGTGCAGTCGCCGCAGGGGTTGGCGGTCGTGGCGCTGGGCGACGACGACAAGCCGCGCGATATTTCGGATCTGCCTGAGGCCGAACGCAAGACCATGGAAGAGGCCGGCCAGCGGGTCAGCCAGATGCTGGCCGAGATCAACCGGGATGCCGCCCGCCGTCAGGCGAAACTGGTCGCGGATGTGCGCGAGCTCAATCGCACGGTCGCAGAGAATGCTGTCGGCGGTCTGGTCGATGAGCTGACATCGCACTTTAAGGACCTGCAGAGCCTGAACCGCTGGCTGGTCGCGTTTCGGGTCGACCTGATCGAGAATCTGGCGCTGTTCAGTCCGCAACCGGAGGGCGTGCCCGGCACGCCGGGGGCGCCGGGTCCGCAACCTACGGCGGAAGCCCGCTACGCGGTGAACCTGCTCGTCGACAATGGGGATGTCTCGGGACCGCCGATCGTGCTCGAAGGCAATCCGACCTATTCCAATCTGTTCGGGCGGATCGAGTATCACCAGGCCGGTGGCGTGTTGCAGACGGATTATTCCCTCATTCAGCCGGGCGCGCTGCACCGCGCCAATGGTGGAATCCTGGTGATTCGCGCCGAAGCAATCGCGGCTCACGGGGACAGCTGGGACCAACTCAAGGGCGCGCTTCGCGATGGCGTGGTGCGAATGGAAGAACAGTACCGCGCCGGTGGCATTCCGGTGGCGGGCGCGCCAAAGCCCGCGCCGGTGCCCCTCGCCGTGAAGGTCGTCATCGTCGGCGCGCCGCAATGGTACTACACCTTCTTTTCGGTCGACCCCGAGTTTCAGGCCTATTTCAAGGTGAAGGCGGAGATCGATGCGGACATGGCCGCGAGTGAGGAGAATCTCTCCTGCTACGCCGGCCTGCTCCAGGGCTTCGCGAACAAGCATGGTGCGACCACCTGCACACCCGATGCGATCCGATACCTGCTCGGTTACGCCTCACGCATCGCCGCCGATCGGACCAAGCTGTCGGCGCGTTTCGAGTTGGTCGAGGACATCGTCAACGAGGCGATTTACGCGGCGCGCGCGAGCGGCGCCAAGCAGATCGACGCCGAGGCCGTGCGCGCCGCACGCCGAAGCCGGCGAAACCGCAATGCCCGGATTGAGGACCGGACCCAGGAATCGATCCAGCGCGGGACAGTGATGATCTCCACATCCGGCAGTGCGGTCGGGCAGGTGAACGGTCTGACGGTGCGCGATATGGGGGATCACGCGTTCGGCGCGCCGTCGCGGGTGACCGCGCGGACGTCGATCGGCCGACGCGGTGTTACCAATATCGAACGCGAGACATCGCTCGGCGGACCGATTCAGCAGAAGGGCGCCATGGTGATCCAAGGATTCCTGGCCGGCCTGTTTGCGCGGCGCACGCCGCTATCCTTCAACGCCTCGATCACGTTTGAGCAGAGCTATGGCGGGGTCGAGGGCGACAGCGCCTCGCTGGCCGAGGTGCTGACCATTCTGTCGGATCTCGCAGGTGTTCCCCTGCGCCAGGACCTCGCGGTTACGGGCTCGGTCAACCAGCGCGGCGAGGTGCAGGCAATCGGTGGGCTGATCCAGAAGGCTGAGGGTTTCTACCGCACCTGTGTCGAAGCGGGACCTTTGACCGGCGAACAGGGTGTCGTCTTCCCCCGGTCCAACGAGCCAAGTCTCGTTCTGGACGACGAGATGCCGGCGGATATCGCCGCGGGCCGGTTCCACGCCTATTCGGCCGCCCATGTGGACGAGGCGGTGGAACTTTTCACCGGGATTGAAGCGGGTGTGCCCGACGCGGACGGCAACTACCCTGCCGGCAGCGTCTATGCGCGGGTGGCCGAAAGGCTGGTCGCGTTCGACCGCGCGCTCGACGAGCGCGACCGGTAAGCGGGATATCGAAGGCGTACCCGGCGGGAGCCGGGACCCCGACTATCTGACGTAGATATGCACCTCGTTGCTGCCCACATCCGAACTGGAGGTGGAGCTCAACGACAGGCGATCGCTCGGCAAACCCATCTGGATCAGCGTCTGGAGCACCTGCTCGGCATTGCGTCGCGACTGGTTGGCACTCAGCGCGACCTGTGCCGGTGTGCCCTGCTGCGGCACGATCGAGACGATATCGAAGAACGCGCCCGGGCGCCGGTTCAGCGCTTCGCTGGCGGCGGTGAAGAGCGGTTCCTGATAGGGCACGTTCGGGCGGTCGAACCGGATCACCACGAGAGGGCGACGGTTTGCCAGATTGGCCACCGGGTTCGGGGCGCCGCTGCGTGCGGGCCCGGCTGTCGCGAAGGCGCGATTGGCCAGGCTGGTGCCGAACAATTCGCCGTTCTTCACGGCCAGTGAGAGCACGGTCAGATTGCTGCGCTCGCGACCCACATAGTTGGTCTGGCGCGACACGTCCTCGCTCAATTCGTTCAGGAGGCGGTCGATCAGCACGACGGTCCGGTTGACCTCGTCCTCGAGAATGGCGAGCTGGCGGTGATCTTCGTCGATGGCACCGGTGAGGCCATAGGTGGCGCGCACCGATTCCAGAATGAACGCGGCCAGCGAACTGCTGTCTGCGACATTGTTCGACAGGCTGTTCATCTGTCCGACACCGTCGGAAATCTGATCGAGGGTCGATTGGGCCTGGGTCCATCCCGCGACAAGGTTCGGGTTGCCCGGGGTCGTGCCGACCTGCAGGCGCGCCTGAATGTCGCCGACGAGGCGCTGATAGGTGTTCGCGTTCGTGATGGTCTGCCCGCGGAGTTCCTGCAGGACCTGGTTGCCGCTACCGATGTTCGTCTGCAGGCGACCGAGATCGCCGCGCAGGCGCTCGACGCGCCGGCCGACTTCGGTGCCGGTCGACTGACCGGCGGTCACGCCGTCGGGCTGGAAGTTGTTCTGGCCAAGCTGGGGCGGTGCGCCGGACAGGGTGGGCTGTGGGTTGCGTTCTGCCGCGCTCGCGGGAATCACCACCCGGTCGCCGCCGGAAGGGGACTCGCCCGTCAGGGACGGTATGAGTGCGTCGTCTGTAAAATCACAGGCCGCCAGTAGCAGCGCTGCGCCGGCCAAAGCCGACCAGGTGCGTTTAATTGTCATCCGCTCCCTTGTCCCTCAAATGCCCCTGCGCGAGCCCCAATTAATGCCGCTGGTGCGGCGAACGCGCAAAAATTGCTGATTAGCCAAATGGTTGCGCGGGATGTTACCGATTGGCATTCGACCGGGCAAGCGGCTTTTGGACCGGATTTTCGCGACATTTCGCGCAGACTTAAAGTGCAGTCCGGATGCTTGCAATCGGTGAGGCATTTGATTAGCTTCCGCGCGCCTTGGCGAAGCGCCCGTAGCTCAACTGGATAGAGCGTCTGACTACGGATCAGGAGGTTGGGAGTTCGAATCTTCCCGGGCGCGCCAAGAGCCATCCTACACCATGACGCACCATCGTATGTAGCGCGCGTTCCTGCGGTTTTTCCTGCTGCCGTCTCTATTCGGCTGTGCTCGCGGCGTCGCGCGAGCGCCATATCATCGCTATTGATCGAGTGTTCGCAACGCCGTTTTGAAATTGGCGTGGTTTTGTTGAATAGTGAACGCGATGAATACGCGCGCATTGGCTTGGCCCTGTATGACAAAGAAATCACCACACGATCAAAGTCATGATCACGGGCAAAATCATGGCCACGATCACCATCACGAAGACGGGCACGCGCACACGCTCCTGCCGTCGGACCCGGCATTGCGCGCCAAGGCTCTTGAGACACTGCTTGTTGGGAAGGGCCTCGTCGACCCGGCCGCGGTGGATGCGCTCGTCGACACATTTTCAAATGACATCGGCCCGCAGAACGGCGCGCGCGTTGTCGCGCGATCCTGGTGCGATCCGGACTACCGTGCGCGCCTTCTGGCCGATGCCACGTCGGCGATCGCCGAGCTGGGTTATTCGGGCATGCAGGGCGAGCACATGGTCGCCGTCGAGAACTCAGATGACGTTCATAACGTCGTCGTGTGCACACTGTGCTCCTGTTATCCGTGGCCGGTCCTGGGCCTGCCGCCGGTCTGGTACAAGTCGCCGGAATATCGCGCCCGCGTGGTGCGTGAGCCGCGCGCGGTGATCGCCGAGTTCGGACTCGAGCTTGCCGATGACGTCGAGGTCCGCGTCTGGGATTCGACCGCGGAGATTCGTTACCTCGTGGTCCCGCAGCGCCCGGCGGGGACGGACGCATTGGATGAGGCCGGCCTGGCCGACCTGGTCACGCGGGATTCCATGATCGGGACCGGCCTGGCGTTGAGCCCGGAGGCCGACTGATGGACAGCGTCCATGATCTTGGCGGCGTGGAGGGCTTCGGGCCCATCCCGATAGAGGCCGATGAACCTGTCTTCCATGAAACATGGGAGGGGCGGGTCCTGGGGTGTCGCTTTCTCATGGGTTTCTGGGGGCGATGGAACATCGACGCCAACCGGCATTCGCTCGAGCAGCTCCCGCCGGGCGACTACCTGACCATGTCCTATTACGAGAAATGGGCCGCCGGCGTGGTGAACCTTTCCGTTGAAAAGGGATTGATCACCCGGGACGAGGTTCGCACCGGCCAGCCCGCCGCAGAGTCAGAGCGTATGACCCCGCCCGTGGACGCAGCAGGGCTTCTCGCATTCCTGCCCAAGGGTCGCCCGTCGAGCCGTGAGATCGACGCGGCATCGGCCTTTGGGGTTGGCGATCGCGTCCGCACCGCCCGGCATATGCATTCGGGGCACACGAGACTGCCGCGCTACCTGCGCGACCGGGTGGGTGAGATCATCCTGCATCACGGCGCCCATGTCTTTCCGGATGTCAGCGCGACAATGGCCGGGGACGCGCCGCAACATCTCTATGCGGTGCGCTTTGATGGTGGCGAAATATGGGGTGACGAAGCAGAGCCGGGGCACTCCGTGACGGCTGACCTTTGGGAGAGCTACCTTGTCTCGGCCGCCTGAGCCCGAACGGCCCTTTGCCGAGCCGTGGCATGCGCAGATCTTCGGGCTGACCCACGCGCTCGCCGCCGCGGGTACGTTCACCTGGCCCGATTGGGCGGCGTACTTCGGTGCGGCACTCGACCTGGCGCAGAAAAAAGGCGGCCCGACCGACGGTTCGGACTATTACGATGTCTGGCTTGCGGCGCTGGAGTCTTTCCTCATCGCGCAGGACCATGCGGATCGCGAAAGCCTGGATGAGCTGCGTGCGGCCTGGACGGACGCCTATCTGTCGACCCCCCATGGTGCGCCGGTCGAATTGAACGGCACGCCTTAACATCGGGCGCTTCCGGGAGTGCTTGCTTCGTCAAGCCGTCGAATTGCATCACCGACGATGGCCCGTAACCGGGCTTTCTTGCGTGGCGCAAGGCCACCTCCGAATTTCGGCGGATTGTCGCAAATCGAGTGCAGCCCCCTACCACTCTTCCGGGGTGTCGATCAGCGGGCTGGGCTGGGCCATTTTCCGAAGTGCGGACAGATCGTCGATATGGATCATCGTCCGGCTGTTGCGCACACCGGACGTCTCCAGCGTCTTGAACGCGCGAGAAAGATTCTCCGGAGTCACACCCAGATATGCCGCCAGCAGGCGTTTTTCGAACGGCAGCTTGACCTGTCCGCCCGTGCCCTGTTGTTCATGCGCCACCAGCAAATAGTTCGCGAGCCGCTCGGCTGCGGTCCGAAGTTTCTGGTTCTTCACGGTTTTGACCATGCTGCGGAACCCGCGCGCCAACTCGCGGACCATCGCCTGGCAGAATGCGGTGTCGGTCTCCATCGTTTCGCGGATTGAGCCCGCGGGAATCATAAGGATGCGAGAGTTTTCCAAAGTGCGCGCCGACATCAGATAGACCATGTCCTTCAGGACGGCCGCCAGGATGAAGGCGGTTACCGGCTGGATGATGGCGACGGTTGTCTCGCGGCCGTTTCCGGTTGCGTACAGCTCGACCGAGCCTTCCACGACCACATGCAGAAAGTCTGCCTGATCTCCCTCGGAGATCAGGTGAACCCCGGCCGGGAATTGCTGCAGATAGGAAATGGGCGCCAGGCGATCAAACCCTGCATCGTCCATCGTGGCGAAAAGAGGCAGGCGACGCACACGCTCGAGATCCTGATCACGCATGATTTCTGCCCTTGCTGTGCGGAACGCTCTTCGGGGAATAAGCTTGATAAATATCAATTATAATAACTACGAAACGCAAGTATATAAACAAAAAACATCAATTATTTATGCTTCGCTCGTTTGCGGGCCAACATTAGTTATTTATGAAAATCATTACTTGATCCAAATCAATAACACTGCGCCCAAAACGCTATTTAATGTCTGTGAAATCCAGTGAATTTGGTGGGTCGAGTTTTTCGTATGTACCGTTTTTTTCCAGAAAACAGGGGTTTTGGGGGATGAAGGATCTGACGGGAGTCACCCGCACGGACCAATATCGCGCACTTGGACTCAGCACGACGGCCTTTACCGTCTGCTTCGCGGTCTGGACAATATTCTCGATTATCGGCGTGCAGATCAAAGAGGATTTGGGTCTGTCCGAGACCCAGTTCGGTTTGCTGGTTGCGACACCGGTGCTGACTGGTTCCATCAGCCGCATCTTCCTCGGTGTGTGGACGGAGCAATATGGCGGTCGTCTCGTTTATACGCTGCAGATGCTGATCACTGCGGTGTGCACATGGCTCCTGTCATCTGTGCAGACCTATGAGATGTTTCTGGTCGCGGCCTTGGGTGTGGGTCTTGCGGGCGGTTCCTTCATCGTCGGTGTTGCCTACACCTCCCAGTGGTTTGAGAAGGAGCGACAGGGCACGGCGCTCGGCATCTTCGGTGCCGGCAATGTCGGCGCGGCGGTGACCAACTTCGGCGCGCCGTTCCTGGTGGTCGCGCTCGGATGGGAACAGACCGCGCAGGTCTATGCGGTCGTCCTGGCGATCATGGCGGTGCTGTTTTTCGTGACAAGTAAGGACGACCCGAGCCATCAGGCGCGGAAAAAATCGGGCGAAAAGCCCGTGTCTGCCGCGATGCAGCTCGCACCGCTGAAGAACCTCCAGGTCTGGCGTTTCTCGACCTACTACTTCTTCGTGTTCGGGGGCTTCGTCGCGCTGGCCTCTTACCTGCCGCGCTTCTACGTCGGCGCCTACGGGCTGGAGCTGGCCGCCGCCGGCGGCCTGGCGGCGCTTTATTCGATGCCCGGTTCGGTGTTTCGTGCGCTCGGCGGCTGGATGTCGGACAAGTGGGGCGCACGCGCGGTCATGTACGCCACCTTCATCGTGTCGCTCGCCTGCCTGTTCGTCATGAGCTATCCCGAGACCCGCTACGTGGTGGAGGGGATCGAGGGGCCGATCGAGTTCGAGATCGGCATCAGCCTGCCGGTGTTCGTCGGCCTGACGATTATCCTCGGCTTCATGATGTCGTTGGGCAAGGCCGCCGTCTACAAGCACATCCCGGTCTACTACCCGAACAATGTCGGTGCGGTCGGCGGGCTCGTCGGCATGATCGGCGGGCTCGGCGGCTTCTTCCTGCCGATCGCCTTCGGCGTTCTCAACGACTGGATCGGCGTGTGGACCAACTCGTTCATGCTGCTCTTCGTGCTGGTCCTCGTGAGCACGATCTGGATGCACGTGGCCATCCGTCTCATGGAGCGCAGAAAGTATCCGGAACTCGCCAAGGATACGCATCTCAGCGATGTCCCGGAGCAGCGCGTCCCGTAATCGGTTGAACGTCCGGCCGGGATGCTCCCGGCCGGCACGCCCTGATGGGCATAGTGGAGAGCTGGAATGGCCAAGAACCTAGCGAACTGGAACCCCGAGGACGAGGCTTTCTGGGCGTCGGAAGGCAAGGGAATCGCCACGCGTAATCTCTGGATATCCATTCCCTGTCTGCTGTGCGGATTTGCGGTGTGGCTGTACTGGGGAATCATCACGGTCCAGATGATCAATCTGGGCTTTCCCTTCAGCCAGGCCGAGTTGTTCACGCTGGCGGCGATCGCCGGGCTGACCGGCGCGACGCTGCGCATTCCATCTTCCTTCTTCATACGGATTGCCGGCGGCCGGAACACAATTTTCCTGACCACGGCGTTGCTGATCATCCCGGCGGCGGGAACGGGCATTCTCTTGCAGGACGCCAACACCCCGCTCTGGCAGTTCCAGGCGATGGCTCTCCTGTCGGGGATCGGTGGCGGCAACTTTGCCTCCTCGATGTCCAACATCTCCTTCTTCTACCCCAAGCGGGTGCAGGGTTATTCGCTCGGCATGAATGCGGGGCTGGGCAATTTCGGCGTCACCACGATGCAGATTCTGGTGCCGCTGGTCATGACCGCCGGCATCTTCGGTGGTGAGGCGCTGGTTCTGCAGAACACGTCGGGCACGCTGATCGGCAAGATTCCGGCCGGCACGGAAACCTTTATTCACAACGCCGGCTATATCTGGGTGGCGATCCTGATTCCGCTCGTGATCGCGGCCTGGTTCGGCATGAACAACATCACCGCAGAGCATGTCACGCCCGGGTTGGGCTCCGCGCCCGCCGCATTTGTCAAGATTCTAGGCATGCTCCTGATCGGCTTCGTCTTTGCGACGCTGGGGCTATGGCTGATGCTGCCGGCATCAGCCGGCGGGTCGGGGCTTCAGCTGAGCAAATGGATCGTGCTGCCGCTGGTCATCGCCGCGACGGTTTTCGCCCTGCGTCTGATCCCGGGCACGATCGGCAGGAACCTCGCTCAGCAGTACAAGATCTTCTCCAACAAACACACCTGGGCGATGACGGTCATCTACACCATGACGTTCGGTTCGTTCATCGGCTACGCCGCCGCGTTCGGCCTGTCGATCAAGGTGGTGTTCGGTTTCCAGCACATCCTGGTCGACGGGGTCATGACCCACACGACCGCGAACGCCAACGGCCCGAGCGCGCTGATGTTTGCCTGGACGGGTCCGTTCATCGGCGCGCTGATCCGGCCCATCGGCGGCATGATTTCCGACAAGATCGGCGGCGCCAAGGTGACCCAGATCATCTCGGTCGTGATGGTCGTCTGCGCGCTTGGTGTCGCCTACTTCATGAAGCAGGCCTACGCCTCGCCGACGCCCGAAGATCATTTCGTGCCGTTCCTGATCCTGTTCCTGATCCTGTTCGCCGCGACGGGCATCGGCAACGGGTCGACGTTCCGCACCATCGCGGTCGTGTTCGACAAGGTTCAGGCAGGCCCGGTTCTGGGGTGGACGTCGGCCGTGGCGGCCTATGGCGCCTTCATCATTCCCCAGGTCTTCGGCGAGCAGATCAAGGCGACGACGCCCGAGTTCGCGCTCTACGGGTTCGCTGCCTTCTATGGCGTGTGCATCGTCATCAACTGGTGGTTCTACCTGCGCCCCAACGCCTACGTGAAAAACCCCTAGGCCCAAAGAAGGACGTTATTCATGAGCCATCTTCTCGACCGCCTGAATTTCTTCGGCAGGAAGACCGAGCGTTTTTCCAACGGGCACGGTGTCAAAACCAATGAAAACCGGGATTGGGAGAACTCCTATCGCAACCGCTGGCAGCACGACAAGATCGTGCGTTCGACCCATGGCGTGAACTGCACGGGCTCATGTTCGTGGAAGATCTACGTCAAGGGCGGCATCGTCACCTGGGAGACTCAGCAGACAGATTATCCCCGGACCCGGCCCGAGCTGCCGAACCATGAGCCGCGGGGTTGCTCACGAGGCGCCAGCTACAGCTGGTATCTGTATTCCAACAACCGGCTCAAATATCCGCTCGTCCGCTCGCGTCTGATCAAGCTCTGGCGCGAGGCGCGCGCGACGATGGCCCCCGTGGCGGCCTGGCGTTCGATCGTCGAGAACCCGGCAAAGCGGTCGTCCTATGTGAAAATACGCGGCCATGGCGGGTTCGTGCGCGCGAAATGGGATGAGG
>JAQCFD010000333.1 GCA_027618305.1 Pseudomonadota bacterium | reverse complement strand
ACTGGTCGACCAGCAAATTGTAGCCGCGCTCCGCGACCATCTCGATCGACGTGGGGCTCCCGGCCCCCATCCAGAACGGCGGGTGTGGCTGCTGCGCCGTCGGCGGCTCGACGATGACATCCTCGAAGGACCAGAAGTCCCCCTCATAGGTCCAGGGCTCGTCCTCGGTGAAGGACTTGGTGAGAATCTTGAGGGATTCCTCGAAACGCGCCTCGGCATCCTCCATCGGAATGCGGAACCCCTTGAACTCGTTGAACCGGTAGCCCTTGCCGACACCGAAATCGAAGCGACCGCCCGACAGCAGATCGAGGGTCGCGACCTGTTCGGCGAGCAACACCGGATTGTGCCAGGGCAGCACCATGACGGCGGTGCCCAGACGCATCGTCGACGTGCGCGCCGCCAGATAGGTCAGCAGATTAACGGTCGCCGAGACCTGCCCGAAGCCGGTGAAATGATGTTCCACGGCAAACGTCGAATGGAAGCCGAGCTGCTCGGCTTCGACATTGAAATCGAGCCAATCGTTGTAACCCTTGGCGCTGTCCACATCGGGCCCGCCGCGTTTCGCCTGGGCGCTGCCAAAGAGACCGAACTTCATCCCGTTTCTCCGTAGATTTGCATGCTAACTAGCACGCCGAAATTCATACTAAACTGGTCAAGGGCCGCCGTCTCAACCTATGAGCAACCCGGTGGCTCAACGAATGGTCACGCCGAAATTGCGTGAGAACAAGAAAATTGGCGGGGGGAAAATATGCTGAATGTTGCGTTGATCGGGCTCGGCTGGTGGGGGCAAACCCACATCCGGGCACATGCCGATAGTGAGAAGGTTCGTATTGATACGGTCGTGGATCTGGATTCGGATCTCGCAAAAAAGACGGCCGATGAAATTGGCGCGCGCGTCGCACCCAGCTTCGAGGCCGTCCTGAGCGACGATGCCATCGACGCGGTGATCCTGGTCACGCCCCACTCCATGCACACCAACCAGATCGTCGCGGGCGCGGCGGCGGGCAAGCACATCTTCTCCGAGAAACCATTCGCCCTTTCCAAGGCGGAGGCCGAACGCGCGGTCGCGGCCGCCGAGGCCGCCGGCATCCAGCTCGGCCTGGGTCACAATCAGCGCTATGGCGCGCCGCAGACGGTCATCAAACAGATGATCGATGCCGGTGAGCTGGGCGAAGTCATGCATATGGAGGGCAACACGTCCCATGACACCCTGTCGGGGCCCCATCCCTGGCGGCACGACCCGGAGCAGGCGCCGGGCGGCGGGCTCTGGCATATGGGCAGCCACTTTCTCGACCTGTTCCAGCACTATGTCGGACCGGTGACGGAGGTGTATGCCCAGGCGCTGGACGTGATTATTCCGCGCGATACCGCGTCTGCCCTGCTCACCTTCGAATGCGGCGCTTCGGCCTATATCGGCAATGTCATGGTCACCCACGATAATCGCATGGGTAACGTCTTCGGGTCCAAGGGCTGGGTGAAGATGGCCGGTCCGGCGAGCGTGGAGATCGCCATGCGCGGGGAAGACCCGAAAACCATGCAGCTGGATCCGGTCGACCCGGTGCGCGCCAACATGGAAGGCTTCGCCGACGCCATTGCCGGCCGGGAGCCCTACCGCTTCACCAACGCGCAGATGATCGATGACGTGGCCGCGCTCGACGCGATGGCGCTTTCGCTCAAGTCCGGAAAGCGTGAAACCGTCGCCTGATCAGGCTACGATCCCCGAAATGACTTTATCGGGGAACGAAAAATGATCAATGCAGCCATTGTCGGTCTCGGCTGGTGGGGCCAGAACCATGTGACGGCCACAAAGGGTTCGGACAAGATCCGGTTTACCCGCGCCGTCGATCTGATGCCTGAAAAAGTGCAGGGCTTCTGCGATGAGCAGGGCCTCAACCTGACGGCCAGCTATGAAGACGCGCTGAACGATCCCGATATCGACGCCGTCGTGCTCGTCACCCCCCACAGCCAGCACACCGACCAGATCGTCGCGGGCGCTGCCGCCGGCAAGCATGTGCTGACCGAGAAACCGTTCGCGCTCGAAAAGGTCGAAGGCCTGCGCGCCGCGAAGGCCATGAAAGACGCGGGCCTGACCCTCGGCATCGGCCACAATTACCGCTACGGCCCCGCCATCCAGGAGATCAAGCGGATCATCGATTCCGGCGATCTCGGCGAGATCCATCATATCGAGGCCAATCTCAGCCATCAGGGCCAGATCGGTATCGAAGGCTGGCGTCGTGCGAACAAGGAGGCGCCGACCGGCGGCATCGTCCATTTCGGCGCCCATATGATCGACATCATGTGCTGGTATGGCGGCCCGATGCGCGAGGTCTATGGTCAGCTCGCGACCCATATCCTCGACAACGATGTCGGTTCGGTTCTGGTGAAGTTCGAGAACGGCATCACCACCGGCTATCTCGCGAACCTCATGACCACGCCGTCGACCATGCATCTGCATGTGATGGGCTCTCAGGGCTGGGCCCGGGCCAATGGCTGGATGGACACCACAAAGGTCACGACCTGTTTCGGGGCGGGTGCGGTCGAAGACGGCGGGGGCGCCGTGAACGAGATCGAACTCCCCGCGCGCGACATCTACACCCAGATCAGGACCAACGACGAGAATTTCGCAGCCGCCTGCATGGGCCAGGAGACCTATCTGTTTACGCCCGACGAGATGGCCCATACCGCCGCGATCCACGAGGCGATCGCCAGATCAGCCGCCAGCGGACAACCCACGCAAGTCTGATTACGCGCCGACTGTTCCCGGCGGGGTTCAAACCCGCCCCTACG
>JAQCFD010000032.1 GCA_027618305.1 Pseudomonadota bacterium | reverse complement strand
GCGTGCCCATGCCGAAGAGCCGCTCGCAGAAGCGCTCGACCGCGATGAACAGGTCGGTCCAGACCGTCTGCGGGCAGGCGTAGCCGCACCAGACCCGGCCGAACAGCGCGCTGGCGAGGAAAAGTGCCAGCGCGGCCATGATCAGCAAGCCGGTAATGTAATAGATTTCCTGCGGCCAGATCTCGATGAAGAAGAAGTAGAACCGCCGGGCCGGCAGATCGAGCAGGACCGCCTGGTCGGGCGCATTCGGCCCCCGGTCCCAGCGCAGCCACGGCGTCACATAGTAGATCGTCAGGGTGACGATCATGAGAATCCACTTAAAGCGGCGGAAACTTCCCCGCGCGCGCTTGGGATAGATTTTCGAACGCTTCTTGTGTAGCGCGCGGCGGCCCTTTTTATTGACCGGTTCGACGTCAACCGTTTCGACAGATGGCGTAAGAACCGTGTCTGTCATGATCTATTCCCCGCCTCCCAGGGCATGTACGTAGATCGCCAACTGCTTGCGGGTAACCTCATCGAGCTTGTCTTCCCAGGCCGGCATGACGCCATTGCGGGACAGCGCCACGGTGCGCCGGATTTCCTCACGGGACCCGCCATAGAGCCAGATCGCGTCCGTCAAATTCGGCCCCCCCAGTTCACGGATACCCTTCCCGCTCTCCTGATGGCAGGCGGAGCATTGTTCGCGGAACACCGGCTGGCCGCGCGCAGCGGCGGCAGGGTCATGCGCTTGGCCGGAAATCTGCAGCACATGCTCGACCACATCGGACACCTGATCCCGGGTCAGCAGTTCATCTGCGAGAAACGCCGGCATCTGGTTGAATCGCGTGTCCGGGTGATCCGATCGAATCCCCACACGAATCGTGTCGAGAATCTCATCCGGTTTGCCGCCCCATATCCAGGCATCGTCGTTCAGGTTGGGATATCCGGGTGCCCCCGCACCGCCCGCACCATGACACTGAGAACAGTTGACCGAGAAGGCTGACTTGCCGCCAGCGACCGCGAAGTCGAACAAGTCTGGTATATCGCGGATTTCCGCAAGGCTCGCCTGCTCGATCCGGTCGCGAAAAACGCCCTGGGCTGCGCGTACCGCTTCAATATCTGCCCGCACCGCCTCACGCTGCGAGTATCCCAGCACGCCCTTGGTGTAGTCACTCACCAACGGGATCGCCGGCATCGCGATCATGAACGCGATCGCCCACGCCACGGTGACGTAGAAGGTGTAAACCCACCAGCGTGGAATCGGCGAGGTGAGCTCCTTGATGCCGTCCCACTCGTGCCCGGTCGTACGCTGCCCCGTCACTTCGTCAATTTCATGCTCAGTCACGGGATCAGTCCTCCTTCAACGGAATGTTGGCGGCGTCGCGAAACTTCTCGGCATTTCGCGGCCAGAACACAAAAGCAATCACGATCGCAAACAGGAGCACGAAGTAGATCAGCCCCCCCGTTGCGGCGACGCCGACGATGGTTTCGTAGGTCATAA
Organism: Pseudomonadota bacterium; assembly: GCA_027618305.1. Lineage (GTDB taxonomy): Bacteria > Pseudomonadota > Alphaproteobacteria > UBA6615 > UBA6615 > UBA8079. The sequence goes on along the minus strand of JAQCFD010000032.1, from coordinate 15,685 downwards.
CGCCCTCCTACCGGCTGTTGGCCGCAGCGTCGAAGCTGTCAAAATCGACCAGGGTGCCGAGCATCTGCAAGTAGGCGATCAGCGCATCGAGTTCGGTAACCTTGCCGGGCTCGCCGTCGAACACCCGCGCCTGGGCGCCGGGATAGCGGGCGAGAAGTGCATCGACGTCGCCCTCGTCCGGGTTCGCCTGTGCTTCCACGTCGGCCACCGCATTCTCGATCATCTCGTCGGTATAGGGCACGCCCACAGTGCGATTGGCCCGCAGATGTCCCTCGATATTCTCATAGTCGAGGCGGTTGGCCGCCAAGAACGGATAACCGGGCATGACCGATTCCGGCACGATCGAACGCGGGTCGATCATGTGGGTCGCATGCCACTCATCGGAGTAGCGCCCGCCGACACGCGCCAAATCCGGACCGGTGCGCTTGGAGCCCCACTGGAACGGATGGTCGTACATCGATTCCGCCGCCAGGCTGTAATGGCCGTAACGTTCCACCTCGTCACGCAGCGAACGGATCTGCTGGCTGTGACAAACATAGCAGCCCTCACGGATATAGATGTTCCGCCCCGCGAGCTCGAGCGGCGAGTAAGGCCGTACGCCGCGCACTTTCTCGATCGTACTGTCGAGCCAGTAGAGGGGCGCGATCTCGACCAAACCGCCGATGGAGACTACGACCAGGATGCCGATGACCAGGAAGATCGAGTTTTTTTCGAAGAGTGTGTGCTTGAACATAATCGTCTCCTAGGCCTGCGCTGCGGCCGTACCGGCCATGGGCGCCTCGACCCGCACCTCGCCCCGGATCGTTCTCCAGAGGTTGTAGATCATCACCAACATCCCGATGACGAACAGCAAGCCGCCCACCGCGCGGATCACGTAGAAGGGATGCATCGCCTCGACGGTTTCGATGAACGAAAACTCGAGAAATCCGAGATTGTCGTATGCGCGCCACATCAGGCCCTGCAGAATTCCCGACACCCACATCGCGGTGATGTAGAGCACGATGCCGATGGACGAAATCCAGAAGTGGTCGTTGACCAGTCGCAGGGAATACAGACGCGCCCGCCCCCACAGCGGCGGCACGACGAAATAGATCGCGACGAAGCTGATATAGGCGACCCAGCCCAGCGCACCGGAATGCACATGGCCGATGGTCCAGTCGGTGTAGTGGCTGAGCGCGTTGACCGTCCGGATCGACATCAGCGGCCCCTCGAAGGTGCTCATGCCATAGAAGGCCAGGGAGACGACCATGAACCGGATCAGCGGATCGGTACGGATCTTGTCCCACGCCCCCGACAGGGTCATCAGACCATTCACCATGCCGCCCCAGGACGGCATCCACAGCATCACCGAGAAGGCCATGCCGAGCGTCTGCGCCCAGTCAGGCAGCGCCGTGAAATGCAGATGATGGGGCCCGGCCCAGATGTAGAGAAAAATCAGCGACCAGAAATGGATGATCGACAGCCGGTAGGAGAAGATCGGCCGCCCCGCCTGCTTGGGCATGAAGTAATACATCATGCCCAGGAAGCCGGCGGTCAGGAAGAAACCGACGGCGTTGTGGGCGTACCACCATTGGGTCAGCGCATCCTGCACGCCCGACCAGGCGATGTAGCTCTTGGAGCCAAACAGACTTACCGGCACGGTCGCGTTGTTGACCAGATGCAGCATCGCCACGGTGACGATGAAGGCGAGGAAGAACCAGTTGGCGACATAGATATGCGGCTCTCGGCGCTTCCACAGCGTCGCCATGAAGACCAGCAGGTAGGTGACCCAGACGATCGTCAGCCACAGATCCACATACCATTCGGGCTCCGCATATTCCTTGGATTGGGTGATCCCCAACAGATAGCCCGTGGCTGCCAGTACGATAAACAGCTGGTAGCCCCAGAATACGAACCAGGGCGCAAGGTCGCCTGCCAGGCGCGCACGGCAGGTGCGCTGCACAATATAAAAAGACGACATGATCAGGACGTTGCCGCCGAAGGCAAAGATGACTGCGGAGGTGTGCAAGGCCCGCAACCGACCGAAATTCAGCCAGGATGTGTCGAAGTTGAGAACAGGGAAGGCCAACTGCAGTGCCAGCACCAGGCCGACGAGAAACCCGACCAGACCCCAGAATGTGGAGGCAATCGCACCAGCGCGAACGACGCTGTCATTGTAGTCGATGCTGTCCGGCCCGCCTGCGGGGCTGAGCTTGGGTTCGTAAATCCTGTTGATCAGGAAGAACACCGCGAGGACGGCCGCGCCGGCAAAGAGCATCGCGTGTATGCGCATCCCCTCATCCGCCGCACCGCCCGCAACGCCCAGTCCCAGCATCGCTGCCACCCCGAGCCCAAAGAGTGCCAATCCATTCATCGTATCGCCCCCAAATACATTCACAGTCAGCCCGACCGGGCGGCCCGGCTGTCACACCGCTTGTTGCAGGTGCGAAACCGCGTCGCTTTGACGTATGTCAACCGGTCCCGAGGAGTAGGTTAATTGCCGCTCCGAAATCGACGCAGCGGTCAGTTCGCCGTCTCGTAATTCGTAATGAAATCGCCCGGCAGGTCGGGCCCCCAGAGGTAGAGCGAATCCTCTTCCGGCCAATTCTGCGCCTCCCATTCGCAATCGGCAGGGATGTAGTCGATGTCCGAGAAGAACTCGACCAGTCCGTTCCAGGGATCGCGCATATAGTGGAAGAAGTTGGAACCAATCACATGGCGGCCAAAGCCCCAGTGGCTCTGGTGCCCCTTGTCGACCATGCGCGCGGCATTCAGGCTGATCTGATCCGCGTTGGCCATCTCGAAGCTCGCATGATGCGGCCCCGGGCCATCCGACTTGGCGAGCGCCACGACGTGATGATCGCTGCCGCCGGGCAGATACATGAAACCGATCAGGTCGCCGACCCGGTCCGCCACGCGCATGCCCAGCAGCCGCGTGTAAAAGTCGATCTTCCGGTCTACATCGGGCGTGAATTGCAGGATGTGCCCCAGCCGGCGGGGATGAATTTCGATGTCGCGCGGCGGCGCGGCGCGTTTCGCCAGCCGGTCGAAATGCCCGGGCGTGTTGGTGTTCCAGGCTGGCGGCCGCCCCAACGCCTCCGGTCCACCCTCGGACGGTGCGGCATCGGCGATCTTGATGTTGACGAAGATGCCGTCCGGGTCGCGCAGCCAAATTCCCTCGTCAGGGCTCTCGTTCGGGGCGTCCAGAAGCGCCACCCGGTCACCTTCCAGCGCCGTGCGAATTTGCGTCAGCCCCGCCGCATCCGTTCCAAAACAGACATGATGGAGTTTCTTGCGGCTGCCCTCGACCAGCCGCAATTGATCCTGGTCGCGACCCTGGCAGCGCACGACCCCCATGCCATCGCGTTCAAGGGTTTCAAGGCCAGCATCCGCATAGAACGTGAGCCCCGTCGTAATATCGGGGACTTCAAGGCCCACATGCTGAAGGCTGGTGACACTCATCGCAGACTCCCATTTCCGTACGGTTTGGTATGGACTCATTGTCAGCGGCTGCGGCGTCGCGGCATTGATCCACGTCAAACGCGCATCACCGTCCCGTCCGGGGGGAGCAAATACCCGGGGGGAGCAAACACTAGGGCGAGACAGGGTGCCGACATTTTCGGTTATAAGACAGGGCGACATTTCGGCCTTGCGCTGGAATTCAATCACGACAAGAACCCAGCGGAAGCCCCATGAAAGCCGTCATCATCCCCGTCACCGCGTTCCAGCAGAACTGCTCCGTCCTCTGGTGCACCGAAACCAACAAGGCTGCGGTGGTCGATCCGGGCGGCGAGATCGAGCGGATCAACGCCGCGATCGCGGAACAGGGGGTCGAGGTCGAAAAGATTCTGCTGACCCACGGCCATATCGACCATGCGGGTGCGGCGGCCGACCTGTCGGAACAGCTCGGGGTGCCCATCGAGGGGCCGCATATCGAGGACAAATTCTGGATCGAGCAGCTCGCCGAACAGGGTGCGCGGTTCGGCGTCGCGGCGGGCCGGCCCTTCACGCCGACGCGCTGGCTCGATCAGGGCGACAGCGTCACCGTCGGCAATCTGACATTTGAGGTCCGCTTCTGCCCCGGCCACACGCCGGGTCACATCATCTTCTTCGAGCCGGTCTCACGCATCGCCTTCGTCGGCGATGTGTTGTTTCAGGGGTCGATCGGCCGGACAGACCTGCCCGGCGGCGACCATGACACCCTGCTCAATTCCATCCGCGAGCAGCTCTGGCCGCTGGGCGACGACGTGACCTTCGTGCCGGGCCATGGGGGTGCGTCGACCCTGGGCCAGGAGCGGGAAACCAATCCCTTCGTGCGCGAGGTCTGAACGCGGCTAACGGTTCTGGGTGATCGGTTCCGTGCGCGGCGTGAAGAAGTCCGGCAGTTCGCTTTCCTGCAGGCCCTCATACAGGCAATGCTTCTTCGGATGGGCCGCATACTGTTCGTCAGGGGATGCATCGATGCTCGGCGTGGTCGGAATGCAGCCCGCGCAATAGGCCTTGATGGTACGCAGCGGCGGCTCACCCTTGATCGATTCATAGAGTTCGACCGCAGCATCGATCTTGGCCTTCTCCGCCTCCGCGACCAGGACAACCGAGCCCTCCGAGCCCATCGCACCGCCGCCACCCACATGGGTGACATCCTCGATCCCGAACAGTATCTGCAGGGCCTGGACCTCGGTGATGACGGTGCCATTGGTCACCGGCATCATCCCCGTGCGCTGACCGGCGTGATAGTAGAACGTGTCCTGCCCCATGTGCCGGGTCGCCTCGATCACCGACGGGATCAGTTTTTCCAGCCCCAGCGGGATGATCAGATGGCCGCCGCGCGCGGCCATGATCCCCATCGCAAAACCGATCGTGCCGCAACCGGGATGGGCACAGAAAACGCCGGCATTGAAATCGGGATCAACGGCATTACCGCCCTTGATGAAGACACTCGTGTCGTCGAAATTCTTGAGCATCTCGTCCATGCGCGGCGCGGGCGGTGTCAGTTCGCCCTTCACCAGATGGATGATCGGCGGCTTTTCCTCGGGCTGGGTCTGACACAGCACATTGTTGATCACCTGGCCCGACAGATAAAATTGCTTGTTGGGCACCTCACCCATGATCTCCTCGGCAACGAACACGTTGGTCGATCCATGGGCAATGATCATCTCGCCATTCTTGTGGGCATTCCGGACGACCGGCATGGCAGCGACGGCCTTGCCGATGATCCGGCGACCTTCCCAGGGGGTGAACACAAACGACGCGCGCACTTTGCTCATTCTCAAAATCCCTGCTGGCGGAAATGGCGACCGATAGCGGCCAATGTTGTTGCGCGATTATTATCACGAATTGGCGTCCCTTGGCGCGCCGAAGACTTCCCTCTCAATCCCTGAGCGCGTAACCTCACGGCCTCATCACAAAGCGGGCCTCGCGCCTTGATCAGGGAGAATTTGCAATGAAGATCGGTCTTTGCGGTACCGGAACCATGGGTGCCGCCATGGGCGCACAACTCATGGACAGGAAACACAAACTCACGGTCTGGAACCGGACGGCCCGTCGCGCGAAATCCCTCGTCGATGCCGGCGCAACCCGTGTGGAAACCCCCGCAGAACTGTTCGACGCCAACGACGTGGTGATCAACATCACCATCGACGACAAGGCTGTCAGGCCGGTCTATGAGGGCCGAGGCGGCCTGCTCTCGACCAATCTGAAGGGCAAGCTTGTCATCGAGATGAGCACGCTGATGCCGGAGACGACGCGCCGCCTCGAACAGCAGGTGAAGGCTGCGGGAGGCGCCTTCGTGGAATGCCCGGTCGGCGGCGGACCGGCGCCAGCGCGCAGCGGCAACCTGATCGGCATGGCCGGCGGCACGCCCGCCGCGTTCAAGCGCGCGAAGCCGATCCTCGATCAGCTCTGCCGGCGTCTGGACCGGATGGGCCCGGTTGGCGCCGGAAACACCATGAAACTCGCCATCAACCTGCCTCTGCTGGCCTATTGGGAGGCGCTGGGCGAGGCCATCTCCCTGACCGAAACCGCAGGAATCAAGCGCACACTCGCCGCCGACATTCTGGCGGATTCCAGCGGTGCGGCGAAGGTCGCCCCGGCGCGCCTGCCTTGGATCATGGAGGCGATCGGCGGCAAGTTCCCCGCGTCCGCCGGGTTTCAGATGACCGGCGGCGCCAAGGACGCGGCGCAGATGGTCGCACTGGCAAAAGCCAACGGCTTCAAGGTGCCGGTGATCGACGCCACACGGAAAGCCTACAAGGACGCCGTCAACGGCGGCTGGGCAGACCGGGATTTCGCCCTGCTGTCGGCCTGGCGGGCGATCCAGAGCAATAAGCGCAAGCCGGCGGCGAAGAAGGCGAAGTAGCGGCGTTGATTTGAGGCCGGTTCGCCATATCTCAAGAGGCGGACCGACCCTCAAAACCACGCGAGAGCCAAGATGACTGAAGCCGACCGCAATGTGATCGAACATGTGATCAAGCCGCGCACACGTGACCTGGGCGGCTTCACGGTGGCCCGCGTGCTGCCCTATGCCAAGCGACGCACGGTGGGGCCCTTCATCTTCTTCGACCGGATGGGCCCGGCGGAATTTCCGCCCGGCGAAGGAATCGACGTGCGCCCCCACCCGCATATCGGGCTGGCAACCGTCACCTATCTGTTCGAGGGCGAGATCATGCATCGCGACGACCTCGGCTTCGCGCAGCCGATCCGGCCCGGTGACGTCAACTGGATGACCGCCGGGCGCGGCATCGTCCATTCGGAACGCACCCGCGATGAGATTCGCGATGCGCACACAACTATGTTCGGCATCCAGTCCTGGGTGGCCCTGCCCAAAGATCAGGAGGAGAGCGAGCCGGGCTTCTTCCACCACCCCGCCGCGACCCTGCCGGAGATCTCCCGCGACGGCGTCGAGATGCGCCTGATCGCGGGCACCGCCTATGGCGAGACCTCCCCGGTCGTGATCGCATCGCCGATGTTCTACATCGATGCACGGATGGATGACGGGGCGAGCCTGGTGGTCACCGACGAACATGAAGAACGCGCGGTCTATGTCGTCGAAGGCGATATTTCGGTCAACGGTGCCGCCCACGGCGCCAACGAGATGCTGGTTCTCGCACCGGATGCCGATGTGACGGTCGCAGCCAAAGGCCGGGCGCGGGTGATGCTGCTCGGTGGCGCCCCCATCGACGGCGAACGGCACATCTGGTGGAACTTCGTCTCCAGTTCGAAAGAACGTATCGAACAAGCCAAGACGGACTGGAAGGCAGGCCGTTTCGGCAAGATCGCGGGCGATGATGAATTCATCCCGCTCCCGGACAAGTAGCCCCATGTCCGCCGCTCCCATTGTCATCACCATGGGCGACCCGGCCGGTGTCGGCCCGGAAGTAATCTGCAAGGCGCTCGCCGCATTGCCGAAGGGGGAGCGGCCGGACATCGTGGTGATAGGTTCGCGGGCGGTGCTGGAGCGGGCCGATGCACTGTGCAAAACCGGGCTGACCTTCGAGGAAGACGGCGGCGATGAAACAATCCGCCTGATCGACCTGCCGACGGACGGCGTCGCGGACGCCCCCGCGGCGGAAGAATCGGCCGCCGCCGGACACGCCGCCTACACCTACATCGTCCGCGCCGCCGAGATGGCGATGGCGGGCGACGCGGGCTGCATCGTCACCGCGCCGATCAACAAGGCCTCGCTCAACGCGGCGGGCCATCACTATGACGGGCACACGGGCCTGCTCAGCCACCTTGCCGGCGGCATCAAGCCCTTCATGCTGCTGTCGTCGCCCACCCTGTCGACGATCCACGTCTCGGCCCATGTCTCCATGGCCGATGCGATCCGCCGCTGCACGACGGAGAATGTGCTCGACGTGATCCGCGCCGGCGACGGTCACTTCAAGCGGCTGGGGATCGCCAGGCCGCGCATCGCCGTGGCGGGGCTCAACCCCCATTGCGGCGAGGACGGGCTGTTCGGCGAGGAGGACGACCGGGAGGTCGCTCCGGCCGTCGTCGCCGCGCGGGCCGAGGGCATCGACGCCACGGGACCGCTGTCCGGCGACACGGTCTTCGCCCGCGCGAATCAGGGCGAGTTCGACCTGGTGGTCGCCCAGTATCACGATCAGGGCCATGCGACGGTGAAGCTGATCGCCTTCGACACGGCCATCAACGTCACCGTGGGACTGCCCTTCGACCGCTGCTCGGTGGATCACGGCACCGCGTTCGACATCGCCTGGTCAGGCACCGCCGATCACACAAACATGCTGGCCGCGATCGCCTATGGGCGGCGGTTGGCGGCGGCGAAAACCCGGTTTAGCGAATCCCCCATCGGCGATTCGCGCGCCGAACCAACGACATGACCGGTGAGAATGACGTTCCGTCCTTTTTTTTCGGCCGGACGGGAGTACACAAAATCGCGGAATTCGGCCTTGTATCCGCGCCGAATTCGCCGACGATGGCATTCGCTTGCAAACCATCACGCATGAATTAAATGAAATCAGCTTGGACGCGCGAAGAATGCCGGCAATGGATGCCGGACGGTCGAACGTCCTCTCGGGGCGACATGACCTAAATGGATTCGATTTCGCGTTCGGATGCGTCCGAACCTCCAGACCTACGGCGTGCCGACAGTGCGCCGACGACGAAATCCCGCAACCACCAAAAAACCGACCTTCCAGGCCAATCCCTGACGCCAACCGAAATCAGGCCGCGCGCTTCGCAGCGGCCGCCTGTGGAACGTTTCCCGGTCGGCGAGAAATCAAAACTTTTCCGAAAACGTATGTTCCCCGACGCGACCGTTTCCGAATGGAACGACTGGCGCTGGCAGTCACGGAACCGTATCCGCACACTTGAACAGATCGAGCGTGCCTTCGCTCTGTCTGACGATGAACGCACGGCCGCATGGCGCCACAACGGCTCCCTGCCCCTCGGCATTACGCCTTACTACGCCAGCCTGATGAGCTTCGACGATCCCAGCGATGCGTTACGACGCACCCATGTGCCGGTCGGGAACGAGTTCATCCGATCCCCAGGCGAAGCCGACGATCCGCTTGGTGAAGACCATGACGCGGCCGTTCCCGGCCTGGTGCATCGCTATCCCGACCGGGTGCTGTTCCTCTCGACCGGGTTTTGCTCCACCTACTGCCGCTATTGCACACGGTCTCGCATGGTCGGTGATCCGGGCGGCGAGTACGACTTCAGCCGATCGCAGTGGGAAACGGCATTCGAATATATTCAGGCGCACACGGAAATTCGTGACGTGCTCATTTCCGGCGGTGATCCGTTGACGCTGTCGGACGACCGGCTCGACTACCTCCTCTCCCGCCTGCGAGCGATTCCCCATGTCGAGTTCATTCGCATCGGGACGAAGGTTCCCGTCGTAATGCCCATGCGGATCACCAAGTCGCTGGTGCGAATCCTGAGAAAATACCATCCGTTGTGGATGAGCATTCACTTCACCCATCCGGACGAATTGACCCCGGAGGTCATGGAATCATGCACGCGGTTGGCCGATGCCGGCATCCCGCTCGGCAGCCAGACCGTGCTGCTGAAAGGCATCAACGACGACGTGGAGATCATGAAACGACTGATGCACGGCCTGCTCAGAATTCGGGTGAAACCGTACTATCTCTACCAGTGCGACCCGATTACCGGGTCGTCGCATTTCCGCACGCCGGTCGAAAAGGGCATCGAGATTATCGAAGGACTGCGGGGCCACACCACGGGCTATGCCGTCCCGACCTATGTGATCGACGCGCCGGGCGGCGGCGGGAAAATCCCGCTGCTTCCGGACTATATCGCGGGCCGTGACGGCGACGATCTGCTGCTGCGAAATTTCGAGGGAAACACATACAGATACAGGGACCCCGATAGTTCCTACGGAGCCCGTATTCCGGCGCAAGACCGATGAAGATCGGTTTCGTGTATGACCTGCGCGACGACTATCGCGCGCTCGGGTACAGCGAGGAATCGGTGGCGGAATTCGACACGCCGGAAACCATTTCCGACATTGCCGATGCCCTCGCCAACCTCGGCCATACGGTCGATCGCATCGGCCACGGCCAGAAACTGGCATCCCGCCTCGTCGCGGGTGAACGCTGGGATATGGTCTTCTCGATCGCCGAAGGCGTGCGGGGACGCTCGCGTGAGGCCCAGGTTCCCGCGCTCCTGGAGCTGTTCGACCAGCCCTATGTCTTTTCCGATCCCCTGACCATGGCGGCGACCCTCGACAAATCCGTCGCCAAGCAGATCGTACGCGGTTCGGGCGTCCCGACAGCGACTTCCTGGACCGCCGAAAGCGGCGCGGACATCGCGTCGGCCGATATTGCCTTTCCCGCCTTCGTGAAACCCGTTGCCGAAGGCACGGGCAAGGGCTGCGACTCCCGCTCCCGGGTCGAAAACCGGCAGGAGCTGATCTCGCAAACCACCCGGCTGGCGGCGCAGTTCGCGCAGCCCGTGCTGATCGAAACGTTCCTGCCGGGACGGGAATTCACGGTGGGAGTCGTGGGAACCGGACCGGCGGCCCGGGTGATCGCCGTCATGGAAGTGGCGGTGCGCGATACGGCGACCGATCCCGTATATTCGCTGGAGAACAAGGAGCTCTGCGAGACCTTCGTGACCTACACGCTCGCCGACGATGACGAAGCCTCCACCGCCGGTGCCTACGCGCTGGCGGCCTATCGCGCGCTGGGGTGCCGCGATGCCGCGCGGCTCGATTTCAAATCCGACTCCGCGGGTGTGCCGCATTTTCTGGAAGCCAACCCGATCGCGGGCCTGAACCCGCACCATTCGGATCTGCCGATACTCGCGACCAAGGCCGGCATGTCGTATGAAAGCCTGATCGGTGAAATCCTGACATCGGCATGCGCGCGTTGCGGCTCGCTCCCCGAGACGGCGCGCCAGGCCAGCAACTGATGCGCCCGAAGATCGCGGTCATTCACGGTGTGACCGACCCCACACGGCCCGACGAAGCGGATACAATCGCCCAGGTCCACGCGGTCGCCGATGCCGTCGCCCGCCTCGGATGGCAGGTCGATATTGTCGCCATGGACCTCGACCTGACGTCGGTCGCCCAGCTCGCCCGCAAAAAGCCCGCCATGGTGTTCAACCTTGTCGAAGCGCTCGACGGCCATGGCCACCTGTTGCATGTCGTGCCGCGAATGCTGGACGATGCCAGTCTGGCCTACACAGGGTCCGATACGACCGCCCTGTTCACGACATCCCACAAGCCGATCGCCAAGCAGCTGATGCGGGCGGCCGGTCTGCCGACACCGGGCTGGTCGAGCACGGGCCGGGACCTGCGCGGCACGGGAAAAGTCATCGTCAAGGCCGCGTGGGAAGATGCTTCCTACGGGCTCGATCAGGAATCCGTCGTCGATGCTGTCGACGCGGCGACAGAGATCTCACGGCGACAGGCGCAGTTTCGCACCGACTTTTTCGCCGAAGACTTCATCCCCGGGCGCGAGTTCAATCTTTCGTTGCTTGAAGGGGCGGACGGACTCTCGGTCCTGCCCGCGGCCGAGATCCGGTTCGACGAGAACACGGCCAACCCCTTCAACATCGTCGACTATGCCGCGAAGTGGGATCCGGCCGCCGCCAGCTATCACGGGACACCGCGCAGCTTTGCGTTTCCGCCCGAGGACGCCCTGCTGATCGAACGCCTGGACGAGTTGGCCCGCGCCTGCTGGGACCTGTTCGGGCTGTCGGGTTACGCGCGTGTCGACTTTCGCGTCGATGCCGCAGGGCAACCCTGGATTCTGGAGGTTAACGCAAATCCCTGCCTGACGCCCGACGCCGGCTTTGCCGCGGCTGCCGCGCAGTCGGGAATCGGTTTCGACGAGCTGATTTCCGCAATTCTGGGACTCGCCAGCGCCCGAACCGCAAGCGCGGCCTGACATGATCCGGTTTCGCCGCATCACAAGCGCCTCGACACCGGCCAACCGCGCCGCCATAGAGGAATCGCAGGCTATTATTCGCGCTCAGTTTCCGGGCCTGTCGCCCGACGACATCGACCAACTCCCGGCGCGACTGCACGACCCCCTGAGATTCCGGTTTCTGTCCGTTCTGATCGTTGCCGAAGACGGCCAGGAACATGTACGCGCGTGTGCGCTCATACTGTTCGCGCCCGATGACCACTACGCGTTGCTGGATATCATTTCCGCCGAGCCCGGTGGCCCGGGCCGCGGTCTTGGCGGCGCACTCTATGAGCGGGTTCGCGACGAGGCCGAGGCGCTCGGTGCCGTCGGTCTGTTCTGTGAATGCCTGCCGGACGATCCGGCGCTCAGTCCTGACGAGACGGTTCGCAAGCAGAATATCAAGCGGCTTCGCTTCTACGAACGCTTCGGTGTGCGTCCGATCATGGGAACGAAGTACGAAACCCCACTTTCCCCCGACGATACCGACCCGCCCTATCTGATGTTCGACGGACTGGGCAAACACAGCCCTCCCGACGCCGGTGCCCTCCGGCGAGTCGTCCGATCGATTCTCGAACGGAAATACGGCGGTCTGTGTTCGCCGGAGTATGTCGAAAATGTCGTCGGCTCGATCCGCAAGGACGGCTTCTCGTTGCGCGAGCCGAAATATATTCTGGAGGCGGCGGATCAGGGCCTGCCCATCCGCAGGCTCGCAGGGGGTATTCCGCTGGTGGTCAACGACCGCCATCTGGACCACCATGTGCACGATCGCGGGTATGTCGAAACGCCTGTGCGCATCCGTTCCATCCTCGCCGAACTCGACAAGACCGAGCTGTTCGAGACGACGGCGCCGAAACATTTCCCCGACCGGTTCATTCGCGAGGTCCACGACAGCAAGCTCGTCGACTACATCGAACGCGCCTGCCGGTCGGTGCCGGAGAACAAGTCGATCTACCCGTATGTGTTCCCGATACGCAACCAGTCCCGTCCGCCGAAGGAAGCTGCGGTCAGGGCGGGCTACTATTGCATCGACACCTTCACCCCGCTGAACGAGAATGCGTATCTCGCGGCGCGGCGCTGCGTGGATTGTGCGCTGACTGCCGCCGAAGCCGTACGCAACGGCGCCCACGCGGCCTATGCGCTCGTACGCCCGCCCGGTCACCATGCCGAACGGGACGTGTTCGGTGGATTCTGTTACTTCAACAACGCGGCCATCGCCGCCAACTACCTGACCCGGTATGGCCGGGTGGCCTTGCTGGACATCGACTATCACCACGGGAACGGCGCCCAGAACATCTTCTACGAACGTGCCGACGTGCTCACGGTTTCGATTCACGGGCACCCGCGTTTCGCCTACCCGTATTTCACCGGCTTTCGCGAGGAATCGGGGCTTGGCGAAGGGGCGGGCTATAATCTCAACCTGCCGTTGCCGGAGACCATCACGCCGGCCCAATACCGGGACACGCTGCAAACCGCGCTCCGGCGCATCACCCGTTTCGCGCCCGATTTCCTGATCGTGGCGGTCGGATTCGACACCGCCAACGGTGACCCGACAGGAACATGGCCACACAAGGCAGGCGATTTCGAGACCATCGGGCGGATGCTGGGCGAAACCGCGCTGCCCATCCTCGTTGTCCAGGAAGGCGGATACAAAATCCGCACACTGGGCACAAACGCCCGGCGGTTCTTCACCGGCCTCGCGGAGGGGCTGGACAATCCAAAGCCCGCTCCGCGCGTGGCCCCGCGTGGCACATCGTCCGACATCCTGACATGGCGCGATCAGGTGCGGAGCGACGATATCGAGGCCGTCCGCTCCCTGGTGTCGGGCACCGGGAATTTTTCGACGGACGAGATCGACATCGCCGCCGAACTGGTTCGCGAGCGGGTAAAACACGGGCGCGCCAGCGGATACGAGTTCGTCCTGGTCAGCAGCAACGACCGGCTGGTCGGCTACGCATGCTTCGGCCCCATCCCGGGTACGGAAGACAGGTTCGACCTCTACTGGATCGCCGTTCGCGCCGACCAGCAAAATCAAGGGCTGGGCAAGAAGATACTGGACCGCGCCGAATCCGCGATGCGGCGGCTGGGAGCCGGACGAATTTACATCGACACATCATCAACCGCGAAGTATGCGGCTACGCATAAATTCTATCGCCGGAACGGGTATCGCGTTGCGGCAAAACTGCCCGATTTCTACCGCGCCAACGATGGCAAGATAATCTTCGCCAAGACAATGCCACCCGAAAACTGAGGATCTTCCGTCACCGGATTCAGACGGCGCCGACGAACCGGTTGACCGGGTGGTCCTGCGCCGCAAACCCTGCGCAAAACGGTCCCACATGAACCGCGAGGCCCTCGACCCGCTCCCGTGCCGCCGCGCGGGCCGGCGCCATGCGTTCGACGGCGGCTTCGACGTCGGCGCGCAGCTTGTCCATATCGACGGTGGTAACGCTGCCATCGCGAACCACCATGCGGCCGTCGATCATGACATCGCGAACGCCGCCGCGGTCTTCGGCGAAGACGATCTGGTTGATCGGCTCGTTGAGCGGCACATAGCTCAGATTGTTGAGGTCGAGCATCACGATGTCGGCCTTGTAGCCCGGCGCGATGCGGCCAATCTCGCCCTCCCAGCCGAGCGCCCGGGCACCGGCCGCCGTCGCCATCTCCAGCGCCTGGGCGCTTTCCAGCCATTGTTCGTAATCCGGTCCCTGCACCCGGGACAGGGTGCAGGCCAGCCGCGTCGCCTCGAACATGTTGAGCGCGTCGGCGCAGGTGCAGGTGTCGGTGCCGATGGCGACGTTGATACCCGCAGCCCGCATCGCCACGGTCGCCGCGACCCCGGACCCGAGGCGCAAGTTGCTCATCGGGTTGTGGGATACGGACACGCCCCGGTCGGCCAGCAGACGCATGTCGTCGCCGGTCAGCCAGATGGCATGAGCAGCAACAAGATTCGGGCCGAGCACCCCCTGGGCGTCGAGAAAGGCCGCCAGCGACATGCCGTAAAGTTTCTGGCTCGCCACGGCCTGGACCTTGGATTCGGCCAGATGGGTCTGCATCAGGGCGCCATATTCGCAGGCCAGGTCGCGGCAGGCGTGCCAGAAGGCCTCGTCGCAATGATGGGGAATGGTCGGCCCCAGCCCCAGCTTCACCCGCGACGGGTCATGTGGCCAGTTGTGCAGCGCATCGCGGCAAATCTCGATCGATGCCGTGCCCGGGCCCGCCTGCAGCGTGTCGGCGAGCGCCTGCAGTTCCTCGGGCAACGCGTCATAGAGACCGGGAATGGCCTGCCAAAGGCCGCGCGTGGACATCATCGGTGCGACGACGGCGCGCATGCCCACATCCATATAGGCCTGGCCGGCGGCTTCGAGCCCTTCGCGCGACGGCGCGGGCCCTTCCGCGAACATGTCGAGGCAGGCGGTACACCCGCCGAGAACCAGCTCGCAGGCCGTCAGCTTCGCCGCGAGATACTTGTCCTCCTGGGTGAATCCCGCACCGGTCCAGGGGTGGGAATTGAGCAGCAGTTCGAGGGTCCCGCGATCTCCCATGCCCTTGGCGAGGCTTGAATTGCCATGGGTGTGGCCGTTCACCAGGCCGGGCATGAGCAGGCGGTCGGCGGCGGCGACCACGACCGCGCCGTCCGGCGCGGCGAGACCGGCAGGCCCGATCTCGGCAATCACGTTGCCCCTGACCAGGATGTCGGCGAATTCGGCGGTGCGGGTGGCTATATCGAGCAGCCGCCCGCCGCGGATAATTTGAAAGACTTCGGACATACCAAGCGACCCCTGTTGAACGATCAGGCAGATAGCTTAGCG
>JAQCFD010000031.1 GCA_027618305.1 Pseudomonadota bacterium | reverse complement strand
TCGTTGCCATCCTTGATCCTCCGTTCGCTAAAATACACGGTGGACCAATTCAATGGGGGTGGATCAGGCTCACCGCCCATGGTCAAGCGTACGTCGCCTTTGACTAGATCCTTGTCGACCATTTTGCCAAGTGCATCAATCTTGCGCCATTGCGCATCCGAATAGGGTTTCGTGACTCGCGGTGCTTCGACGATCCGCTCGACCGTCATTTCGTGGTGCAGAGACGATGTGGCGCCGCTTTCAAGCGTGCCGGACACCGGCGCGGCGCTGGATGGATTTGGCGTACAGCAAAGCGGGATATGTCCTTCACCGGCAAATAGGCCCGACGTCGCGTCAATGCCGACCCAGCCAGCACCGGGCAGATAGACCTCCGTCCAGGCGTGCAGGTCGGTAAAGTCAACTTCAGTACCGGAAGGCCCATCAAGCGACTTCACGTCCTGCGCCAGTTGGATGAGATAGCCGGACGCAAACCGCGTTGCCAGACCAAGGTGCCGCAAGGCCTGGCACATGAACCAGGCCATGTCCCGGCAAGACCCACTGCCCAGCTTCAGGGTTTCTTCGCAGGATTGGATGCCGGGCTCCATCCTGATTGTGTAGCCCAGCGTCTGGTTCAGTTTCTGATTGATATCGAACAGGAAATCGATCATGCCCCGCTCGGCGCGATCAACGCCCTTCAGCCACTTTTTGAGAGCCGGGCCGTTCTCTTTTAATTCCAGATACGGAGCCAGCTCTTCTTTGAGGGCTGGTTCATAGGAAAATGGGAAATTCTCCGCATATTCCTCGAGGAAAAAGTCGAACGGATTGAAGACCCGGATCTCCGTCAGCAGATCCACCTCGATGCGGAAAGATCTGACTTTCTCGGGGAAAACAACCCGCGTAAGAAAATTACCGAAAGGATCCTGCTGCCAGTTGATGAAGTGATCTTCGGGCGTGATTTTCAGCGAGTAGGATTCAACCTGTGATCGCGCGTGTGGCGCCGGACGCAACCGAATGGTCTGCATGCCAAGGGTTATCGGCCGGCTGTATTCATATTGCGTGACATGGTTCAGGGCGACTTGGATACTCAAGGGAAATCCTTCGATTATTTGATTTGAGAGGCGACACACCCAACCGACCCTAAGCGTCAACAGATAGCATAATTGGGTCTGTCAGATGTAAACCATTATTTTAGATATAAACCGTTGTTAACGAAGGATTTTCGACGGTGACCGCGCGGCTGACGGCGCATTGGTTTGATGAAATTGAGCAGGAATCAGGCCAATCGTTTTTGCCTTGGCGTTGGCACCCCGACGAGGGTTTCGTGCAATCCCGTCTCTGGGATTTCGCAGATGAACGGGAAAACAGTTTGGCTGATCAGGTTTGTCATCCGCAAAGGCTACGGACCATCCCTCTTTGGTGCCGCCTCCCGATTGCTTTGACAGTGTCGGCTTGAATTCTGGACGCAAGGACGTAGTTTTATGTGGTCACGGACCCACGCATACGAACCCGGATTGGCCGGGTTGATGTTAGGAGGAAAGGACTGACCATGCTGACGCTACTGTCCCCTGCAAAAAAACTGAATATGGCGCCCGTCGAAACGTGCGTGCCGATTACGCAGCCACGTCTGGGCGATGATACGCGCGAGCTTGCGACCGTCGCCAAAACCCAGTCGGCGAAAGACCTGAAACGCCTGATGCATATCAGCGACAATCTCGCGATCCTTAATTTCGAGCGGTTTCAGGCCTTCAATCTCGACAATAGGAGCAATAGCGCCAAGCCTGCCGGGCTCGCGTTTGACGGCGACGTCTATTGGGGACTGGAGGCTGATAGCCTCTCCGAGGAGGCGCTCTCCTATGCGCAGGATCATTTGCGGATTCTCTCAGGCCTTTACGGCGTCTTGCGTCCGATGGATGCAATCCAGCCTTATCGCCTTGAGATGGGCACCAGGATGGCGAACGGTCGCGGGAAATCCCTCTATGATTTCTGGGGTGCACGCATCGCCGACCGACTGAATGCGGACCTCGCCGATCATGCCGACACAACCGTGGTCAATCTTGCCTCAAACGAATATTTCAAGGCTGTGGACACCGACGCGCTTGGACGGACGGTGATCGGGGCGAAGTTCCTGAACGTGAAGGATGGCAAGGCCCGTTCTCTCATGTATTACGCCAAGCATGCACGCGGTGCGATGGCCCGCTGGATCATGGAAAACCGTGTGGACCGGGCTGATGGCCTGAAAGATTTTAATGTTGGCGGCTATGCCCTCGACGCCAACGCCTCGACGGACCATGAGTTGGTTTTTTCCCGGCCTCAACCGCCGACGAAAGGATAAGTAGGCGGCATTTGCTGGGTTTTTAAGTCCCGAGATACAGGCATCGCCATATAGGCGTCGCCCGTAAATGTCCGCAGAATGCGGATGTTCACACGGAAATACCGAGCGCGGGCGGAAAGATATCTATCGGTAAAGAAAGAAGTGGCGGTGGAAGTAGTCTCGAGCGAACGCGTCTCTGCGTGGTTTCCCTGTTTAACAGGGTAATTACAGGGAATTTCCGAAATATTGGCCGCTTATGGCGGAAAGCAGATAATTGTGGACGCAATAACAAGACGTTGGGCCACAATTCCCTATGTATCAGAACAGGGATTTTGGCTTTCTATATCAGGGAACGCCAATTCGTATTCAGGGAAACAAACTCGGACATTCGGCGAACCATATATCGAGAACACCGCCTAACTGGTGCGATAGGTTAGCAATGCTCAACTGAGTGCAAAATACCAATTTCATACTGAGTTGCAGCAACGCAAAGTATTCAGAACCCCTCAGGAATCACGCAATTTCTTCCGCGATCTCTTGAGACCAGCAGCCCCCTCCGCTGAACAATCTGGAATTCTTAGTCTTCGACATGAACGTCGCCACGGCGGCGTTCAAGCTCGGCCTCATTACCATAAATCGGATGCTCACCACGGGTCAAAAAGGACTCCCAGGCGTTGCCGTCGGGGTCAAAGGTCCAGGCTTTCTCTGACCGGGCGTAACAGCATGCTGTCTGCCCTTCCTCGCTGAAAGGGAGTTCGGCGGTTTTCAAGCGGTCATAGACAGCATAAAGCTCGTCTTCGGAATCAACCTGAACACCAAAATGGTCCAGGCCCTTGGTGGCCCGCCGGGTTGAAATCGCGAAATTGACATGAGGGTCGTCCAGCATCCATTTCGCGTAGTCTTCTTTCACAACGATAGGTTCGGTTGAGAACAGCGCACTGTAGAAGCGCACCGAGTTCTCGATGTTGTCGACCGCGAGGTTGATATGGAGACGCATGGCGAGTTCCTTTCTACAAACGGGAAGTGATTATCGTGTGATCTTGTGGAGGCCTGAAAGCCGGATATCTGTGGTGATGACATCGTGATCCGAGAGTGAGGCGCCGCAGGGCGTTTCGGCTGGAATATTTCGAGAGGTTTCACAAACCAGTCCGCGGGCGAAAAACCAGTCTAGCCGGAACAGCGGACGGGCAGGGACTTCCGCACTACCGCGTTCGGTCGGCAGAGGTTGATTACAGGATAGCCAAGTGTAGCCGGCGCGTGCGGCGATCTCGAACAGAGGTTCGCGAGCCTGGGGCTGGGTAAAGACCTTCGGGTCTTTGCACTTTAGCGCCTGACGTGCGGCAGTGTTACGCATCGCATCCTTTGTGGCTGTGCGGGTGTTGAAATCACCGCCGATCAAAATCGGTTGACCATCGGCATAGGACTCTAGCTCGTTCAGAAGCAACTCCATCTGGTGCGCCCGCTGGTCGGGCCCGGTGTGGCTTTCAAGATGGGTCGTCGCGACTACAACGGAATGACCGTCCAGCACGATCCGCGCCGCGAGGGCGATCCGACTGCCCAACCGGCGGTCCCTGTTGGTCCCGGTCAACCAGTCTCGGTCTTCGGGGAACCGGATCAGAATCGGATCCAACATGCTGTTCCTGGACAGGATGGCATTGCCGTGAAAGCCAAGGCTGTGGGCTTCGGCGTTCTCGAGTTCGATGAATTCCACGGCGTAGAGATAATTTGCACCAAGATGTTGTGCCGTCTCGCGCGTCGTGTGGAGCTGACCGGTGCGTGCGACGCCCATGTCCAGCTCACACAGGAGCACGATGTCGGCCCCGGTCTGGCTGAGGAGCATGGCGGCGTGCTCTGGTGTGCCCCCGCGCTCGGCATTCCAGAACGCGATTCGCAAGGCGCTGGCCGGGTCGTTGTTGGTTTGTCCCGTATCCTGTTCAATCCACCGCAAGGCGGCGCCGGACGGTCCCGCACGGTCAGGCAGTTCTGCGCATATGTCTCGGAAGACGTCTGCCCGGTCCTTAGCAGATGCCGGCGCAATTAGATCTGTCAGGCTTTCGGGCACCATCAGGCTATCCGGTCAGGCTGGCGCTGATATGGGGGAGATAGTGCTCAAAGCCCGGCGTGTTCTTGCCTGAGACTTTCGCGCCTTCGTCCCAGCGCCGTAATGCGACGGCAGCCGCAAAATGTGGCCCGTTCTCGAAGGCGTCCACTTCTTCGGCCGACATGGGCCCGCCCTGGAGTTTCAGGCTCCGGACCGAGGCCGGGGACAGGTTGCCGAAGTAATCCGGCTCCACGGCACACAGATACCGCTTCGCGGCCACGTGCAGGCGGACCGGCTCGGTCACGACGGCCCCAAAGCGCTTTGCCAGCCAGCCGGCGCCGATATCTTCATGCTTGTCGTCGATACCCTGTGCGGCCGGTTCGGGCCCGAATTTGTGCAACATGTGGCCAATGTCGTGCAGCAGTGCGGCGGTGATCAGCGAACTGGAGGAGTCCGCCGTTTCGGCCTGATGTGCCGCCTGCAGCGCGTGCTCGCGTTGCGTCACGGCCTCGCTGTATCTGTTGTTGCCGTTGGCCGCGAAGATGGCCTCGATTTCTGCCAGAATGGCGTCGTGATCGGTCATCACACGCCGCCTCAAACAAACATCTTGCGCAGCCGCTGGGACAGGATGTCGAGCAGACTGACGGTGACGATTATGACGATCATCACGGCGGCAGTTTCGCCGTAGTAGAAGCCGCGGATGTATTCCCAAAGCAGTACCCCGATCCCGCCGGCGCCCACGAGACCGACCACGGTTGCCGAACGCACATTCGATTCAAAGCGGTAGAGCGAATAGGAAATCCACAGGGGCATCACTTGCGGGATGATCCCGAAGATCACCTCCTGAATGCGCGTCGCGCCGGTGGCGCGGATGCCTTCGACCGGCCGGGGGTCGATCGCTTCGACGGCTTCGGAGAAGAGCTTGGCCAGTACGCCGGTGGTGTGAATGAACAGCGCCATGACCCCGGCGAAGGGGCCGAGCCCGACGGCGACAACGAACAGCATGGCAAAGACCAGTTCGTTGATGGCGCGCGTGGCGTCCATCAGGCGGCGGATCGGCCAATAGACCCAGAGCGGTGCGACATTTTCGGAGGAGAGAATGCCGAAGGGAATGCCGAGAATGACTGCGAGCACGGTGCCCCAGATGGCGATCTGGATGGTCACGAGCATCTCTTCCAGGAACAGGTCCCAGAAGTGGAAATCGGGGGGGAAGAACCCGGCGGCGTATTCGCGCATGTTGGCGGCATCTGTAATCAGCGCCATGGGCCGCATTTCAGCACCCTCCCAGGCCCACATCAGAATAAGCGCCACCACGCCCCACATGAGGTAGGTGACGGTGCTTTTCCTGACGTCGCGTTCGGGGAGTTGAGCTTCGCCGGTTTGTGATGGGTTGAGACGGCTGTGGGTCATGTCGGCCATGAGGGTCGCTTTCTGCTGTCTGGAACGAAGTGGCCGCGTCACGAGAACTCATGACGCGGCCATCGCAAAAGCGTCAAAGGGCGGCACCGGGCCGCCCTTTACTTGGTCGCGTCAGGAAGAGGAGACCGCGCTGGCCAGGACCTTCAGGCGGTCCAGTTCAGCGTCGATCACGGCAACCCTCTCGGCCTTTTCAGCCGCGCTCAGGCGCTCGTCGTTCTCGACCTTGACCTTGTTGCGGAACAGCTGAAGCTGCCGGATCGGATAGAGCTGTGCGTCCGAGGAGTCGTTGAAGGGCGCAAGCTGAATGCCGGCGAGGATCTTAAGCTCTTCCTCGACATTGTCGCCCGTGCGGCCGTAGGAGAGGAAGAAGGACTTGATGCGAGCCTTCATGTCCGGGCTCAGATCCTTGCGCCAGACCAGCGGATCGGACGGGATCAGCGGCGACTTCCAGACAACCTTGATCTTCTCGAACGCCTTCGGGTTGTTCGCCTCGATGCGGCTCATCGATTCCGTGTTGTTGGTCGCGAGATCG
Source organism: Pseudomonadota bacterium (assembly GCA_027618305.1). Taxonomy (GTDB): domain Bacteria; phylum Pseudomonadota; class Alphaproteobacteria; order UBA6615; family UBA6615; genus UBA8079. The sequence goes on along the minus strand of JAQCFD010000031.1, from coordinate 11,024 downwards.
ACCCGCTTGTTGGCAACGGCCAGCGCGTTGGTCTCGTGATTGGAGTTGATCACGCGCTTGTAGCAGCTCTTCGGATCCACATTGTTCTGGGCGAAGACATAGTAGCTCGGCACCAGGAAGCCCGAGGTCGAGTTCGGATCGCCGTTGCCGAAGTTCAGCCCGGCGCTGCAGTCCAGGGCGTCTTCGAGTGAGTTGATCGGGCTGTCCTTGTGGGCCAGCAGCAGCGACCAGTAGCCCGGGTTGCCCGAGACATCGACGGTCTGCACAAAGACCTCGCCATTGGCGCGGTCCACGGCTTCCATGGCCGACTTGTTGCCGTACCAGGCAACCTGGACCTTGTCGAAGCGCATGCCTTCGATGATGCCGGCATAGTCCGGTGCGAAGAACGCATTGACCTTCATGCCGAGTTCTTCGCCCATGTCTTCGAGAAGCGGCTCCCAGGCACGTCGCAAATTCTGGGAGGATTCAGTCGAGATAATCCCGAAGTTCAGTTCTTTCATCTCTTCGGCGGATGTCGCACCGGCCGCGAAGACCGTCGCGGTCGCCAAGGCTGTGGCGGCAAGCCAGTTGTTCGTTTTGCTCATCTTGAGCTCCCTGTTTGGTTGGTATGTGGAGGAGGGGTTTGCCGTCTGCCGCGCAGACTACTCGGCGGCGTAGGCGGGGACGGTTTGCTTGGCCGGGATCGCCGGGGTGTGTGCCGGGATCCGGATTGTGGGTTCGGGGCTGACCTTCGGTTCGGAGTCCGGCTGATACCCCGGCTTGGACATTGTCTCGTCCATGATCAGCTCTTCGCTGTCGGCGCCGTAGAGTTCGCGCAGGAACTCGGTGTTCAGCCGCTCGCTGGGCCCGTCGAAGACGACCTTGCCGTCCCGCAGGGCGATGGTGCGCGGGCAATATTTCTTGGCGTAGGCCACCTGATGCAGGGAGACGACGACGGTGATGCCGTCTTCCCGGTTGATCTCGGCGAGGGCGTCCATTACGCGGCGCGCCGATTCGGGATCGAGGGAGGCAATGGGTTCGTCGGCGAGCAGCACTTCGGCCTGCTGCACCAGGGCCCGGGCGATTGCGGCACGTTGCTGCTGGCCACCCGAAAGGGTCGAGGCGCGCTGTCCGGCATATTGATCCATGCCCACCCGCGCCAGCGCCTCCATGGCGAGCCGTTTCTCCGATTTGGTGAACAGTCCCAGCGTGCCGCGCCAGGTCGGGATGCGGCCCAGCACACCGATCACCACATTGGTCAGAAGGCCCAGCCGGTTCACCAGATTGAACTGCTGGAAGATCACACCGATACGGGAGCGAAGCTGCCGCGCATCACCGCTGATGCGGCCACCGCTCTGCACCGTCTCTCCGAAGACCTGAACCTTGCAGCAGGTCTCTCTGTCCGATGCGACCAGACCGGCGATGTGCCGTATCAGGGTCGACTTTCCCGAACCGGATGCGCCGATCAGCGCAACCATTTCGCCGCTATCGACGGTGATGCTGACGTCGTCGAGGGCCTTGGTGTTTCGGCCAAAGGACTTTGAGAGATGATCTACTGCGATCGCATGCTCGGACATGTGGCGCACTCCGTAAGGTTTCGAGTCGGGCGAACCCTATCGGCGTGCGCTTGCGTGCGAATGACATTAAAATTGCCATTGCATGACAGGCTGCGTTGTCCACAGTCCGCAGAGAGGCGGGGTCGCGGATATTCTTGTTTTGATCACGGGGTTTCATGACCGCTGTGTGACAACATGGCGACAAACCCCGATTTCCGGGGTTTTGACTAGAGTGTGTCTAGAGAAATCTGAACCCGGTCGGCCACAAAACTTGCTCGGCCAAATTCGATGGGCGCACCGTCCTGATCCACATTCACCGATTCGCAGACCAGCAGAGGTCGGGTTTTCGGCATTTCAAGCAATCCGGTTTCCCTTGAGTCAGGTAGGCCCGCGGTCACCCGGGTGGATTTGCGCCAGTAGTCCGCGACCCCGGCGGCTGCCAGGGCACTGGAAATCGAGTTGCTGTCCTTGAAGGCCTCGATCAGTTCGGGAAAGCGCTTGGCCGGAAAATGATGCGCCCCCAGGCTGATCGGCACCTCGTCGGCCATGCCGACGGTTTCCAGAAGGACGACCCGCGTGCCGCGCCGCAGGTCGAGTGCCCGGGCCACGACCGGATCGGCGGGGATTTGTTCGGCGCGGATCAACTGGCCCGAGGGTTCACGGGCCTGGCGGCGAATGTTTTCGCTGAACCGGGTGCGCTTGCCGACCGTGTAATCAATGGCGCCGCCCTGCACGAAGGTGCCGCGCCCCTGTTCGATGCGGACCAGACCTTTTTCTTCCAGCGCCGCGACGGCCCGGCGCACCGTGTGGCGGTTCACCTCGAACCGCTGGGCGAGTTTGTTCTCTGTCGGCAGGCGTCCGCCGGGTGGAAACAGGCGTGCGGCGATATCCTCTTCGATCCGACTGGCGATTTGGTGCCACAGCGCCACACCTGATCCGCGTGAAATATCCAAGGCTCACTCCCTGTCGAAAACAGCGTGTCATTAAAACATCACGCTTCTGTCCTCTACGTGAAACCTTAACCATTGTATTTAAGAAACATATAAACGTCTAGATGAATATGGGAATTTGTCTAATGTTAGGTAACTCTTCTGATGATGCCTCGAATGCGGCGCGCAAGCGCTGGATTGGGGTGCTCGCTCGGACCGATCTCGATACGCTAGAAGACAGCTATGCGACGCTGTCGCCGTTGCCCAAACACGCGATCCTGCGCAAGTCCGAAACAGGGCTGGTGATGGTGCGGGGGCGGGCCAACGGCACCGGCCAGAAGTTCAATGCCGGTGAAATGACCGTCACCCGTTGTAGTGTCCGGATACCCTCGGGAATGGTCGGCCATGCCTATGTGGCGGGCCGCAGTCGGCGTCATGCCGAACTGGCCGCCATCTTCGATGCGCTGTTGCAGGACCCGGACCACGCCGCCGGGATTGAGGACAATTTGATTGCGCCAAGTGCCCTCGCGCTCGCTGAAGCGCGCCAGCTGAAACAACGCAAGGCCGCGGCGACCAAGGTCGATTTCTTCACCATGGTCCGAGGGGAGGACCCGGCATGAGTCTCGCCTATCAGCCGTCCGGCATTCTGCCCGGTTTCAACGACCCGGTGCATGAAGCCCAGCAGGTTTTCCGACAGCTCCTCGAAGCCATGTCCCATCCCAGCGTGATTGTCGATATCGAGACGACCGCGGAATCCCCCGGGGAGATGCGCGAGGCCATGACCGCGCTGGCTCTGACGCTGTTTGATGCGGATACGCCGGTCTGGCTCGATGCGGCGCTCGCAGAACGGGCGAGTATCGCCGATTACCTGAGATTTCATTGCGGCTGCCCGATCGTTCAGTCGCCGGTCGAGGCCGCCTTCGCGCTGATCGGCTCGGTGGAATGCCTGCCCCGTCTGGAGCGGTTCTCCATGGGCGATGTGCAATATCCCGAACGCAGCGCCACGGTGATCATGGAGACGCCACAGCTGACCGGCGGCGCGGCGGTGGTCCTCACCGGGCCGGGCATCGAGACAACCCGCGATTTCGATGCGGTCGGCCTTCCTGACTGGTTCTGGAGCGCCTGGGCGGTCAATCACGGCGCGTTCCCTCTGGGCGTGGATACCATTTTTACCTGCGGTGACGAATTCTGCGCTCTGCCGCGCAGCACCCTCGCGGAGGCCTGACCCATGTATGTGGCTGTGAAAGGCGGCGAGACCGCCATTGAAAATGCCCACCAGCTTCTCGCCGAGGAACGGCGTGGTGATCCGGATGTGGCCGAAATCGAACTGACCCAGATCGACGAGCAGCTCGGTCTGGCCGTGGACCGGGTAATGACCGAGGGGTCGCTCTATGATCGCCGGCTCGCCGCCCTCGCGGTCAAGCAGGCGCGCGGCGATGTGATCGAGGCGGTGTTCCTGTTGCGCGCTTATCGCACCACCTTGCCGCGGTTCGGCGCGTCGGAACCGATCGACACGGCCCGGATGGAAATCCGGCGCCGTATCTCGGCAACCTTCAAGGATTTGCCGGGCGGGCAGATTCTGGGGCCGACCTTCGACTACACCCATCGTCTGATCGATTTCGATCTGGCCGAGCCCTCGGACGATGCGCCGGAGGCACCGCTGGCCGAAACCCCGGTGAATGACGCCATGCCCCGGGTCAACGAGTTGCTGGAATCCGAAGGCCTGCTCGAACGTGCCGCGCCGCCCGAGGATGACCCCGAGCCCTTCGACCTGACCCGTGAGCCCATGAGTTTTCCGGCCGGGCGTGATCAGCATCTTCAGAACCTTGCGCGCGGTGATGAAGGTTTTCTGCTGGCGCTGGGCTATTCGACGCAGCGTGGCTTCGGGCGGAACCATCCGTTTGCCGGCGAAATACGGATGGGTGAGGTGGCGGTCGAGTTCGTGCCCGAGGAGCTGGGCTTTGCCGTCGAACTGGGAGATATCACGGTGTCGGAATGCCAGATGGTGACCCAGTTCACCGGCTCGAAGGAGGCCCCGCCCCAGTTTACGCAAGGCTACGGGCTGGCCTTCGGGTTCTGCGAGCGCAAGACCATGGCCATGGCGCTGGTGGATCGGGCGCTGCGGGCCGAGGAGTTCGGTGAGGCGGTCGAATATCCCGCCCAGGATTCCGAATTCGTCCTCTATCACAGCGACAATGTGGAGGCGCAGGGCTTCGTCTCGCATCTCAAGCTGCCCCATTACGTCGATTTCCAGGCCGAGCTGACATTGGTACGTCGCCTGCGGGCCGATTACGAACAGGCACATCGCCAGGAGGCCGCCGAATGAGCGCGCGCAAACGCAAGACCCGTCACGACGACGGCGAGACCGGCTACAACTTTGCCTATCTCGACGAACAGACCAAACGCATGATCCGGCGCTGCATTCTGAAAGCCGTGGCCGTGCCCGGCTATCAGGTGCCCTTCGGCAGCCGCGAAATGCCGTTACCCTATGGTTGGGGCACCGGCGGCATTCAGGTGACCGCCAGCATCATCGGCCGGAACGACATGCTGAAGGTCATCGACCAGGGGTCTGACGACACCACGAACGCGGTCAGCATCCGCGCATTTTTCGCCAAGACCGCCGATGTGGCGACCACGGAAGAGACCTCGAAGGCGAGCGTCATCCAGACGCGGCATCGGATTCCCGAGCGCAAGCTGCGGGCCGATCAGATCCTCGTCTATCAGGTGCCGATCCCCGAGCCGTTGCGCTTCCTTGAGCCTCGCGAGACCGAGTGCCGCAAGGTGCACGCCTATTCCGAGTATGGCGTGATGCAGGTGAAGCTCTACGAAGACATCGCGCGCTACGGGCGGATCACAACCGCCTATGCCTATCCGGTGCGCGTCGATGACCGTTACATCATGGATCCCTCGCCGATCCCGAAATTCGACAATCCGAAAATGGACAACTCCCCCGCGCTGCAGTTGTTCGGGGCCGGGCGGGAGAAGCGGATCTACGCGATCCCGCCCTACACCACGGTCCACAGCCTCGATTTCGAGGATCATCCGTTCGATGTCGAGACCTGGGACGAACCCTGCGGGCTGTGCGGCGCGACCGACAGCTTCCTCGACGAAATCATTCTCGACGATCAGGGCGGGCGGATGTTCGCGTGCTCGGACTCTAATTTCTGTACCGCACGGCGCGCGGACGGGCACACCGGTCAGTTCGCCGAAGACCCGATAGAAGAATCCCGCAAAGGAGAACCCGCGCATGTCTGACGATGATGTCCTGCTGCAGGTCGACGGGGTCTGCAAGAATTTCGGCGAGATTCGCGCCTGCGACAACGTCTCCTTCGAGCTCTGGCCGGGCGAGGTGCTCGGCATCGTCGGGGAATCCGGGTCCGGCAAGACAACCCTGCTGAACTGTCTGGCCGGGCGCACCGAGCCGGATTCGGGCCTAATCTCCTACACCAATCGCCGGGGCGAGGCGTCGGACATCTTCGCCATGTTCGAGCCCGAGCGGCGGATGCTCGCGCGCACCGACTGGGGGTTCGTGCATCAGAACCCGCGCGACGGGTTGCGTCTGGATATCACGGCGGGGGGCAATATCGGCGAGCGGCTGATGATGGTCGGCGCGCGGCATTACGGGAACATCCGCGGCGAGGCCGAAACCTGGATGAACCGGGTCGAGCTGGAGCTCGGGCGAATCGATTCGCTGCCGCGAACCTTCTCGGGCGGCATGCAGCAGCGGTTGCAGATCGCCCGCAATCTGGTCTCCGGCCCACGTCTGATCTTCATGGACGAGCCGACCGGCGGGCTGGATGTTTCGGTCCAGGCGCGGCTGCTCGATCTGTTGCGCGAGCTGGTGCGCGAACTCAACGTGGCGGTGGTGATCGTGACCCATGATCTGGCCGTCGCGCGTCTGCTCTCGGACCGCCTGATGGTGATGCGCCACGGCGCGGTGGTCGAAAGCGGGCTGACCGATCAGGTCCTCGACGATCCCCAGCACGCCTATTCGCAACTTCTTGTGTCTTCCATTCTGCAGGTCTGATCATGGTGACCAAACAAAACACCCAAACGATGATCGATGTCTCCGGTCTGTCGAAAACCTTTGTGCTGCACACTCAGGGCAGCGCCCGGATTTCGGTCTTCGAGGATTTGTCGCTGGACGTCGCAGCCGGCGAATGCATGGCGCTGGACGGGCCGTCCGGGGCGGGCAAATCGACCCTGATGCGCATTCTCTACGCGAATTACCGGATCGATCAGGGTCGCATCGAGGTTCGTCACGAAGGCGAGATGGTCGATCTGGCGTCGAGCGCCCCGCGCACCGTGCTCGAGGTGCGCCGCCATACGCTCGGTTATGTTAGCCAGTTCCTGCGGGTGATCCCGCGGGTCAGCACGCTGGACGTGGTGGCCGAGCCGCTGCGCGCGCTGGGCACCGACGAAGCCGAGGCCCATGATCGCGCGCGGACCATGTTGGCCCGTCTGAACGTGCCCGAACGGCTCTGGGGTTTGGCGCCGGCGACATTCTCCGGCGGCGAGCAGCAGCGGGTCAACGTCGCGCGGGGATTTGTTGCCGAATTGCCGATTTTGTTGCTCGACGAACCCACGGCCTCGCTGGATGCCATAAATCGGCAATGTGTCATGGGTTTAATAGACGAAGCCAAAACACGTGGTGCGGCCGTCGTCGGTATCTTCCATGATCGGGAGGTGCGCGACGCGGTGGCGGACCGCGTGTTCGATATGCGTGAAACCCTGGCGGCAAGCGGAGAAGCAGCATGAGCGCCGAGACAGTCTTTACCAATGCGTGTGTCGTCCTGCGGGACGAGACCATCGACGGCACGGTGCTTGTGCGTGACGGGCTCATCTCCGATGTGACCTCGGGGGCCTCCGCCGTCTCCGGCGTCCATGACATGGCGGGGGACTATCTACTGCCGGGCCTGATCGAGATGCACACCGACCATCTGGAAAAGCACATGGTGCCGCGCCCGGGTGTGCACTGGCCGCTGCCGGTGGCCGCCGCGCTGGCCCATGATGCACAGATTGCCGGAGCGGGGATCACCACCGTCTATGACGCGATATCCGTCGGCACCTACCGCGAGGGCAGTGTTCGCAAGGCGATACTGAAGCGCGCCATTGATGCGGTGACCGAGGGCAAGGAACGGGACATGTTCCGCGTCGATCATCTGGTCCATCTGCGCTGCGAAGTCAGCGATCCGGACCTGCTTGATCTGGCCGACGAATTCATTGATCTGCCCAATGTGGCGCTGGTCTCGCTGATGGATCACACACCCGGTCAGCGCCAGTGGCGAGATCTGTCGAAGATGAAGCAGTATCACCGTGATGAGAACATTTCTGATGCCGACCTGGATGCCTACGTGAAGGAGCGCACCGAGCTGCAGGCGCAATACGCTTCGGCCCACCGGCATGCGGTGGTCGCTCTGTGTCAGGCGCGGGGTATCCCAATGGCCAGCCATGATGACACCACACCGGAACATGTTCGCGAGGCGGTGGCCGATGGAATCCTGATATCCGAATTTCCGACAACAACTGAGGCGGCGGAGGTTGCGCGGGAGAAGGGTATGAAGATCATCATGGGCGCGCCAAATGTGGTGCGGGGTGGATCGCATTCGGGAAATGTCTCTGCAAATGATCTGGCGAAGGCCGGTCTTCTCGACGGACTCTCTTCGGATTATGTGCCGTCCAGTCTGCTGCAGGCAGTGTTCTACCTGAACAGTAAAATCGAAGTGGACCTGCATGATGCGATGGCCATGGTATCTTCGAATATTGCGAATATGGTGGGTCTGGATGACCGAGGGGACATTTCGATTGGCAAGCGGGCCGATCTTGTGCGCGTACAAAATCTGCACGACATCCCTGTCGTGCGTGAAGTCTGGCGCACAGGTCGACGCGTTGCCTGATAAGGGTTGCTGGCGATGACAGGACGCTACGCGATTTATCTCGCGCCTGATCGGACCACACCGCTTTGGCATTTTGGAACCTCCTGGCTAGGTCGAGATCCGGAGACCGGAGTGTGCGCGGTGGAACGGTTCGGGTTGCCACGTGATTTGCATGATGAAATCACCGATACGCCCGCGCGCTATGGTTTCCATGGCACACTGAAGCCGCCTTTTCGGTTGGCGGAAGACGCTGATGAGGAGTGCCTGAGGGTTGCACTCAGGTGTTTTGCAGCTACGCAAAGTCCTTTTGTTGTATCGCGGCTCAGGCTCGGTGAACTGGGCGGGTTTCTGGCCTTGCTACCCGGTGGGAACTGTTCGGCTCTACACAAGCTTGCTGATGATTGTGTCACAACGTTTGATGCGTTTCGTGCGCCCCTTTTGGAATCAGAAATCGCGCGCAGAGAACCGGATCGATTAACTCCTGTGCAGCGGGAAAACCTGAAATGCTGGGGTTACCCCTACGTGCTGAAGGAGTATCGGTTTCATATGACTCTGACTGGAAAACTCGATCCGAAAAATACGGCGGCGGTACGCGCGGTTCTCGAATCCGCATCTGCAGAAATTGTGGGCCGACCGATGTCAGTCTCGTCAGTCGCATTATTCCATGAGGCGGATCACTCTCAGCCCTTTCGACTGGTCGGTCGTTTCGAATTCAATGCTACGAGTTGATGGCGCGCCTCCATTGAATCCTCGCTCTTGAGGGTTTGGCCTTACAAACATCTATCTTCCCTGCGACTACCAAACATCTGGACACATAAGCCGCGTAATTCGGTTGGCCTTCCTGGCGCCGGACATCGTTCAGGCAATTCTTGATGGAAACGCCCCGCCGGACCTGACGGCAGAACGTCTATTGAAGAGAACTGACCTACCCCTCGACTGGGTCCATCAGCGTCAGCTTTTGGGATGTGAAACCGTCGTAAGTTGACCGCCTAAACTCCAAACAGAGAAAATTGGCGCTGGAAGCCCACTAATTCTCTGAATGGTGCTCTCTCCGTGGTCACAAGGGTGCTGATGCCGGTCACAAGCCTTTGAACTTGCGCGACTTCTCGGAGCGGTCAAAGTTGACCGGTATTTTGAGAAGAAAATTTGGCGGAGGGGGAGAGATTCGAACTCTCGGAACGCTTACACGCTCAACAGTTTTCGAGACTGCCCCGTTCAACCACTCCGGCACCCCTCCGCCGATACGCCGATATCCATTCCGATATCAGGGCCGGACCCGTATAATACACGGGCGCAGGGTTCTACCGCACGTTCCGACCTGCCTGCAACCGGCTGTGGGTGGGTGATTGTTGCGCAAAAGATGGATGTTTGAGCGGTTGACACGGGCGGCTGGCGGCGTATAGTCCGCCCGCATTCGATGGACCGCCGGAAAAATTCGCGGTCCACCTTGTTTTTGCAGGAACATTTGGCACTTGTAGCCCCGCCGTTCCGGGGTGTGATTGCCGCGACTTATACGGATCCAGACTTATGTACGCAGTCATTCAAACCGGCGGAAAGCAGTATCGCGTTGCCAATGGCGATGTGATCACCGTTGAGAAGCTCCAAGGCGATGCTGGCAGTACGCTGTCGATTGCGCCCGTTCTGATGGTCAATGATGGCAAGGCGACCCAGATTGGTGCGCCGGTCATCGAGGGCGCATCGGTCACCGCCGAAGTGGTCGAGCAGACCCGCGGCGACAAGATCGTGGTCTTCAAGAAGAAGCGCCGCCAGGGCTATCGCCGCACCATGGGACATCGTCAGGAGCTTACGGTTCTGCGTGTTCTGGATGTGACCGGCAAGCCGGGTGCAACGAAAAAGGCAACGGCAAAGAAGCCGGCTGCAGCGAAGGCGGAAGCAGCTCCGGCTGATGACGCTTCGAGCGAAACCCAGGAGTAGTTCGAGATGGCACATAAAAAGGCAGGCGGCAGTTCACGCAACGGTCGCGATTCAGCGGGTCGGCGCCTTGGCGTCAAGAAGTATGGCGGCGAAAACGTGATCTCCGGCAACATCATCATCCGTCAGCGCGGCACGAAATATCACCCCGGTGAGAATGTCGGCCTTGGCAAGGATCACACCATTTTTGCTGTGACCGAGGGCAAGGTCGAGTTCTCCCGTCGTCGCGGCGGTCGTACCTATGTGTCGGTTGTCCCGGCTGACATGGCGATTGCAGCTGAGTAAGGTTTTCCAATAGACCGGTTTATTCGGGGGGATTGGCTAGCCGATCCCCCCGTTTTTCGTTCTGGAACCAGATCATGAAATTTCTCGATCAAGCAAAGGTGTTCTTGCGTTCCGGCCCGGGCGGTAATGGCTGTGTCAGCTTCCGCCGCGAGGCCAATGTGCCCATGGGCGGTCCCGATGGCGGTGACGGCGGGCGCGGTGGTGATGTGATCGCCGAATGCGTCGAAGGCCTGAACACCCTGATCGATTTTCGCTATCAGCAGCATTTCAAGGCTGATCGCGGCATGGACGGGATGGGCAAGGCGCGCTATGGCCGTGGTGGCAAGGACATCACGCTCAAGCTGCCGGTGGGCACGCAGATTTTCGCCGAAGACGGGGAAACCCTGATCGCGGATCTGATCGCGGTCGGCCAGCGCGTTGTCCTGCTCAAGGGCGGACAGGGCGGTCGCGGCAACATCCACTTCAAG
>JAQCFD010000332.1 GCA_027618305.1 Pseudomonadota bacterium | reverse complement strand
GCCCACGGGGGCATCCGCCAGTTCGCCGTCGCGCATGACCACGTTGCCGCGGATGATCGTGCCCATGGGCCAGCCGGTGATGTGCATGCCCTCATAGGGGGACCAGCCGCATTTGTAGGCCAGCCAGTCGGCCGTGATCTCGCGCTTGGCTTTCAGATCGACCAGCGTGAAGTCCGCGTCGTAGCCCCAGGCGATGCGGCCCTTGCCGGCGATGTTGAAAATCCGCTGCGGCCCGGAACACAACAGATCTACCAGCCGCGCCAGGCTCAACCGGCCGTTGGCCACATGGTCGAGCATCACCGCCACCGTCGTCTGGGCGCCGGGCATGCCCGAGGGGCTGGCGGGATAGGGCTGGGCCTTCTCTTCTTTGGTGTGGGGGGCATGGTCGGAGCCGATCACGTCGAACACGCCCTGCGCGATGCCGCGCCACAGGCCGGCGCGATGGGCCTCGCCGCGGATCGGCGGGTTCATCTGTGCGTAGCTGCCGAGGCGCTCGTAGCAGTCGGGGGCGGCCAGGGTCAGATGCTGGGGGGTGACCTCGCAGGTGGCGACGTCCTTGTACTGGGCGAGGATTTCCACCTCTTCGGCCGTCGTGATGTGAAGCACATGCACGCGGCGTCCGGTCTCGCGCGCGATGTTCAGAAGCCTCTTGGTCGAGCGGATCGCGGTTTCCTCGTCGCGCCAGACCGGATGGGACGACGGGTCGCCTTCGACGCGTTGATCCTTGCGTTCGTTCAGCCGGTACTCGTCTTCCGAATGGACCGACATGCGCCGGGTCCCGTTGGACAGCACCCGGCGGACGGTCTCGTCGTCGGGCACCAGGAGGTTTCCGGTGGAGCTGCCCATGAACATCTTCACGCCGCAGCAGCCGGGCACCCGTTCGAGTTCGGCCAGATCGTCGGCATTCTCGGCGGACGCCCCCATGAAGAAGGCGTGATCGGTCCAGGACCGGCCGGCGGCGCGGGAAATTTTGTCGGCCAGCGCTTCCGCACTTGTCGTCAACGGATCGGTGTTCGGCATCTCGAAGACGGCCGTAATGCCGCCGAGGGCGGCGGAACGCGTGCCGGATTCGAGATCTTCCTTCTGCTCGTTACCGGGCTCGCGGAAATGCACCTGGCTGTCGATCATGCCGGGCAGGACGGTGAGCCCCGCCGCATCGACGATGGTGTCGGCCGCCCAGGTCGCCGACATGGGCGATGCGCCCGTCGCGCACCGCGATATCGGTTTGGGCCAGCCCGCCGGTGGTCCAGACGTCGCCACCCTTGATGATCAAATCGTATGTTTTAGCCATGGGATACTCGTATCATTTCAGGGCCTTCACTGAACAGAGGATGTCATCCACAGGCGGCTAAAAAAGGCCTCATCAACCCTCTTCGTCTGCCATTTCATCCGTGAGTGCGATGGCGAAGTTCGCCATGACCTCCAGCACGCCCTCGCTCGCGTCCCGGTGCGGCGCGTGCCCGCAATCCGGCACCATGATCGCATCGACCGGGCCGGATGACTGGCGGCCGATGGCGACCGGTTGCGCCTCGGTGCCGTATTCGTCATCGACGCCCTGAATGACCAGGGTCGGGCAGGTGATTGCCGGCAGATAATCCTCGATGTTCCAGTCGCGGAATTCGGGGGAAAGCCAAATGTCGTTCCAGCCCCGGAACGTCGCGTCACCATCCGTGTGGTGACGCGCGATGCGCGCCGACAGATCGGTCGTCTCATAGGCGATCTTCGCGTCTTCGATACCGGCGATGCTCTCGTCTTCGACAAAGAAATGCGGCGCTTCGAGGATGAGCCCCCGGACCGACCATTGTGCCGCGCCGGCGTGAATGGCCGCGATCGACGCGCCATCGCTATGCCCCACCAGGATCACATCGTCGAGATCGAGCGCGTCCCGGATGACCGGCAGCGCCTCCAGCGCCTCGACATGCATATAGTCCACGCCCCGCGCGCCCTCCAGCACATCCGAACCGCCATGGCCGTAGCGGGAATAGACCAGCGCCGGCAGCCCCGTCTCGGCCGTCAGCCGGGCCGGGAAGTCCCGCCACATTCCGGCCGATCCCAGCCCCTCGTGGAGGAACAGAAGCGCCGGGCCTTCACCGTCATGTTCTGCCGTCCAGTAATATTCCAGACGCCGTCCCGCGGCGGTCAGATGCTGCATGTCCGGGCTGGCCATGTGTAACGTTCCTTCAGAGTCTGGGCAGGTCTCGCCAATTGGTTGGACAAGCCAACGATCGGGTCCACAAAGTGATGGGCTTGGACTACTGTTCTAGCAGCAAACAGGAGGGAAATGCGATCCCATGATCGCCTTCGAAACACATCCGGACCGCTACCGGCACTGGCAGCTTTCCATCGACGGACGGGTCGCCACACTCACGCTGGATGTGGACGAGGCCGGCGGGCTGGCGCCGGGCTATGAGCTGAAGCTCAACTCCTATGATCTCGGTGTCGACATCGAGCTGTATGACGCGATCCAGCGCCTGCGCTTCGAACATCCGGAAGTGGCCGCGGTGGTCGTCACCTCGGCCATGGAGCGGGTGTTCTGCGCCGGGGCCAACATCCCCATGCTCAAGGCCTCCAGCCACGACCACAAGGTGAACTTCTGCAAGTTCACCAACGAGACCCGCAACGCCATCGAAGACGCGAGCGCGAATTCGGGCCAGGCCTGGATCTGCATGGTCAACGGCACGGCCGCCGGCGGCGGCTACGAACTGGCGCTCGCCTGTGACGAAATTCTGCTGATCGACGACGGATCGAGCGCCGTCTCCCTGCCGGAAGTGCCCCTGCTCGCGGTGCTGCCCGGCACCGGCGGGCTGACCCGCGTGGTGGACAAGCGCCATGT
>JAQCFD010000331.1 GCA_027618305.1 Pseudomonadota bacterium | reverse complement strand
GGGCAAGACCGGGGTGCTGATCCAGTGGTCGGCCGAGGCCGGTGCGCGGCTTGCCGGTGCAGACACCGCGGCACTGTCAGCCTATGCGCGTGCGCTCGGCCTCGCCTTCCAGATTGCCGACGATATCCTCGACGTCGAAGGTGATGCGGCGACCGTGGGCAAGGCGGTGGGCAAGGACGCGGGCGCGGGCAAGGCGACGTTCGTGTCGCTTCTGGGTCTCGACGGGGCGAAACGCCGCGCCGGGGCGCTGGTGGACGAGGCCTGCGATGCGCTAGCTGTGTACGGGCCGGGGGCTGAATGCTTGCGGGACGCCGCCCGTTTCGTTATCTCGCGCCGTCACTGACGCGCGCGCCCGCAGGGGAAGACCGAAGATGACCGACCGCCCCAAGACCCCGCTTCTGGACCGCGTCACGCTGCCTGCCGATCTGAAGGCCTTGAGCGACCGCGAGTTGCGCCAGCTGGCCGACGAATTGCGCGCCGAGACGATCAGCGCCGTGTCGGTCACCGGCGGGCACCTCGGCGCAGGACTGGGCGTGGTGGAACTGACCGTCGCGCTGCATGCGGTCTTCGACACGCCCCGCGACAAGCTGATCTGGGATGTTGGCCACCAGTGTTACCCGCACAAGATCCTGACCGGGCGGCGCGACCGCATCCGGACATTGCGGCAGAGCGGCGGCCTGTCCGGTTACACCAAACGGTCGGAAAGCGAGTACGACCCGTTCGGCGCCGCGCACAGCTCCACGTCGATATCCTCGGGACTCGGGATGAAGGTCGCCAGCGACCTGCTGGGCGTTCAGCGCAACGTGATCTGCGTGATCGGCGACGGCGCGATGAGCGCCGGCATGGCCTATGAGGCGATGAACAATGCCGGTTCGATGGACGCCCGCCTGATCGTGATCCTGAACGACAACGACATGTCCATCGCGCCGCCGGTCGGCGCGCTGAGCGCACATCTGTCACGGTTGATCTCCTCCAAGCCCTACCGGTCGCTGCGGCACCTGGGCGGCATCATCGCCAACAAGTTCCCGAAGCCGTTGGAACAGGCGGCAAAAAAAGTGGAAGAATACGCACGCGGCATGGTCACCGGCGGCACGCTGTTCGAAGAACTTGGCTTCTATTATGTCGGGCCGATTGACGGCCACAACCTCGACCACCTGATCCCGATTCTGAAAAACGTGCGGGACGATACCGAATCCGGCCCGATCCTGATCCACTGCGTCACCCAGAAAGGCAAGGGATATGACCCGGCCGAAAAATCCGACGACAGATACCATGGCGTCGGCAAATTCGATGTCATCACGGGGGCGCAGCAAAAGGGCATTTCAAACGCCCCGTCCTATACCAAGGTTTTCGCGCAGAGCCTGATCAAGGAAGCGGAAAAAGACGACCGGATATGCACCATCACGGCGGCAATGCCGTCCGGTACGGGGCTGGACCTGTTTGCGGAACGGTTTCCGGAGCGGACCTTCGATGTCGGCATTGCCGAACAGCATGGGGTTACATTTGCCGCGGGGCTTGCCACCGAAGGTATGAAGCCCTTTGCCGCAATATATTCAACCTTTCTGCAGCGCGGCTACGACCAGGTCGTCCATGACGTCGCGATCCAGCGGCTACCGGTCCGGTTTGCGATCGACCGGGCCGGCGTCGTCGGCGCTGACGGGATTACCCATTGCGGCGCCTATGACATGACCTATCTTGGCTGTCTGCCGGAATTTGTCATCATGGCGGCGGCGGACGAGGCCGAACTTGTCCATATGGTCGCCACTGCCGTACAGATCGACGACCGTCCGTCGGCGTTCCGGTACCCGCGCGGCGACGGCGTCGGTGTGGAAATGCCCAGCGTCGGCGTGCCTTTGGAAATCGGCAGGGGCCGTATTCTGCGCGAGGGAAACACAGTGGCAATCCTCTCGCTGGGGACGCGTCTGGCCGAATCGCTCAAGGCGGCCGAGGAATTGGCCTCGCGCGGATTATCGACCACCGTTGCCGACGCCCGCTTCATGAAACCGCTGGACGAAGACATGATCCGGCGGCTGGCGTCAGAGCACGAAGTCCTGATTACGGTCGAGGAAGGGGCCATCGGCGGATTTGGCAGCCACGTGCTGCAGTTCCTCGCGATGCAGGGCAAACTCGATTCCGGCCTGAAAGTGCGGCCTCTCTGCCTGCCCGACAGGTTTATCGATCAGGACAGCCAGTTCAATCAATATGACAATGCCGGCTTGAATGCCCAACATATTGTCGCAACGGCGCTCACGGCGCTTGGCCATGACAGGCTGGAGGAACCCGCCCGCGCCTGATTCCGTTCGCGGGAGTCAGTTCGCGTACAAGGCCCTAAACATGCATGCATGTTGGAAACGGGCGCGTTTTTCGGTGCCTGTTTCCGTCCTTTACCGCAATTCTGTCGGCGGATTTCCCGTAATTTCTACCAGTTCGATCCTGATGCGCGGCATTCTGTCGTCATCAGCGGATAATTAGCAAAAAAAATGGCGAAAAAGCTTTCGTTGCAACTCCAGAAGGCAGACGATTTTCCTGTTAACCAAGAATCAAACAGGCAGGAGAATCTAAATGACCATGCTAACCGAAAAGGAATTGATTGATATCCAGGCATTCATCGACATGCAAATCGGGCGTGTGGCGGCGCTCGATCTGCAAGTCAAAATCGACGACGATCTGGAAAAATGGCGCAAACTGATGAGCACCGCGCCGGGGACCGTAGGCGCATCGCGGACGCTGGACCCCTTGTTGAACGATGTCCGTCCAGGCAATTCGTTCTGGATGCATCTTGTAGACAATCAGGGAGAAACGATCGCCTGCATGGCACATCGTTTCATCGAGACC
>JAQCFD010000030.1 GCA_027618305.1 Pseudomonadota bacterium | reverse complement strand
CGGCGTGTAGGGGCAAGTTTCAAACCTGCCCGCAACTATTCCAGCCGGTTGAGGCCGTCGAAGGCGGCCGTCTTGTAGCATTCGGCCAGGGTCGGGTAGTTGAAGACCGTGTCCACGAAATAGTCGATGGTGCCGCTGTGGGCCATCACGGCCTGGCCGATATGGATGAGTTCGGACGCGCCTTCGCCGAGGATGCTGACCCCGAGAATTTCGCGGGTGTCGACGTGGAACAGGATCTTCAGCATGCCCGTGGAATCGCCGATGATCTGGCCGCGGGAAATCTCCTTGTAGAAGGCCTTGCCCACCTCGTAGGGCACGCCCTTGGCGGTCAGCTCCTCTTCATTGGCACCGACCACCGAGATTTCCGGGATCGTGTAGATACCATAAGGAAACAGCTGGGCCAGCCCCGACACCGATGCGTTGAACGCATGACAGGCGGCGAGGCGGCCCTGCTCCATGGATGTTGACGCAAGGCTCGGGAAGCCGATCACATCGCCGGCCGCGTAGATGTTGGACACATTGGTCCGGTAGTTCGCGTCCACGATGAGGCGGCCGCGTTCGTCGGCGTCGAGACCGGCGGCGGCGAGGTTCAGTTCGCGGGTCGCCCCCGTGCGGCCGACGCTGTAGAGCGCCTTGTGGGCCACGACATTCTTGCCGCTTTCCAGCACCACGCGCACATGAGTTCCGCGCTTGCCTTCTTCCACGGCGATCGATTCCACGCCTTCGCCCAGGCGCAGGGTCACGCGGTTCTGGCGCATCAGATAGGCCAGCGCGTCGGTGATCTCGCCGTCGACGAAGTCGAGCAGGCGCGGGCGCTTGTCGATCAGGGTCACGCGGACACCCAGCGTGGCGAAGATGGTCGCATATTCGAGGCCGATGACCCCGGCGCCGATCACCACCAGGGTGCGCGGCAGCTCCTCGAGATCGAGGATGTCGTCGCTGGTGAAGACGGACTGGCCGTCGAAGGGAATGTCGGGGGACTTGGTGGTCTCGGTGCCCACCGCGATGACGATCCGGTCGGCGGTCACTGTGCGTCCGCCTCGCGTGTCGAAATAGTCGAGGCGGATCGTGTTGGCGTCGGCGAAGGTGGCCGTTGCCTCGATCACGACGACGCCGTTGCGCCGTAGCTGATGGTGGGTGACGTCGATCTCGTTGCGGATCACATGGTCGGCGCGAAACAGCAGGTCCGACATGGCGATGTCATGCTTCACCACATAGGACGCGCCATAGACGTTGCGCTCGCGGTAGCCCGACAGGTGCAGGGCTGCTTCGCGCAGGGTCTTGGAGGGGATGGTGCCGGTGTTGATGCACACCCCGCCGACGACGGTGCGGCGCTCGATGATGGCGGCACGCTTGCCCAGCTTGGCAGCCTGGATGGCGGCGCGCTGGCCGGCCGGGCCCGATCCCATGACGATCAGGTCGAAGTCGTGACCCGCGTTGGTCGTGGATTGGCCGGTCATCTCTGGTGTCGGTTGATCAAGCACGTGCGGTCCCCGTGTCAAACGGCGCGCAGGCGCCGGGCTGGGACCACAATCGCTTGTTTTGGTTAAGAAAACCTTGGCTGCGTCCAGATACCGCCTGGGCGGCGGTTAGTCTGATCGGCGGTCCTGCTGCAAATAGACAAGCCAGTAAACCAGAGCGACGAAAACGCTGCCGCCGACGATGTTGCCAAGCGTCACCGGGACGAGATTGGCGGACACCGCGCTGAATGTGACGGCCTCGGCGCCGAGCAGCCAGCCCAGCGGCAGGAAGTACATATTCGCGACCGAATGCTCGAAACCGAGCGCCACGAAGGCGGTGATCGGGAAAATAATGGCCAGGATCTTGCCCGTGACCCGGTGCGCGCTCATGGACAGCCAGACCGCGAGGCAGACCAGCGCGTTGCACAGGGTGGCGCGGACGAAGGCCTCGAACCAGGTCAATGAAACCTTGCCCGTGGCAATCGTGACGGCGGTCTCGGCGACCGCCCCGTCACCGAGACCGAGCGTGCCGGACCAGAAGACCATGACCGCGGTTGCTCCGGCGCCCACGAAGTTCGCGATGTAGACAATCACCCAGTTTCGCAAAAGTTGCCGGGTCGTGACCTTCCGGTCGGCCCAGGCCATGACGATCAGGTTGTTTCCGGTAAACAGTTCCGCCCCGGCGATGATCACCAGGATCAGCCCCAGGGAGAAGACGAGGCCACCAATCAGGCGGGTGGGCCCGAACCCCAGCGTGCTGCCCGTAATCGATACCGTGAAGAACATCGCCCCGAACGCGATGAAGGCGCCGGCTAGAATACCGAGCACGACCAGCGGCAGCAGCGCGAGGCGCGCCTTGCGAACCCCGGCATTCTCGACCAGATGTGCAATTTCGGCGGGCGCATAGGGGTCGCGGCCGATGTTCGGGTTCTCGGGTGTCATCTCTGTCATTTCTCCACCCTAGCGTGGCGCACGGGGATGACGTGTGACCTCGATCAAATCGAAGCAGGCTCCGTTGGTTGGCTAGTCGAGGGCGTTGGCCGCGCGCAGCCCAGCGATCATCGATGATCCCATCATGAAGCCATAGCTCTTCTGGGGGTCCTCGGCGATGGCCCGCATCTCGTCCTGGTTCCGCAGGCGCGCGTCGGGGTCTTTCTCGGCGATGAACCTGGTGTTCCGGATGGTCTGCAGGCGGACATCCTCCAGCGCCACATGGCGCCGTTGGCGGGTATAGCGATCGAGTACTGCCTCGTCGGCCTCGCCGCGCCAGATCTGGCCCATCTTGTCGGCGAAGTTCACCGCGTCGTGGACGCCGGAGTTCATGCCCATCCCGCCCATGGGCGAATTGATGTGCGCCGCGTCGCCGCCGATGATGATGCGGCCCTTGCGGAAATCCGCGGCGACGCGCTGGTGGATGGCCCAGATGTTCCGGTGCAGCTCAACCACGGCGCCGGACTTGCCGAAAAAGGCGGCCATGCGGGCCTCGGCCACGTCATCACGCACGGCCACGTCGTCGGGTTCGCCATCGCGTGACGAGAAGGTCACCCGCCAGTATTCGGGCAGGTGCAGGATCACGCACCATTCATCAGGATCGGAGATATAGGCCACGCCGGCGATGTCTGGCATCGCCTCGCTGACGTCGAACGTCGTGCCGTACTGCACGACTTTTTCGTCATAGGTGAAGCCGTCGAAGCCGACGCCGAGGGCTTTTCGGATGTTGGAGCGTGACCCATCGGCGCCGAACACGTAGCGGCCGGCGAAGCTTTCTTCTCCATCGGGTATTTTCGCACGCACGGTCACGCTGTCGCCATCCTGCGTCGCGCCCAGCACTTCATGGGAGAAGCGGATTTCGACGTTTGGGTGATCTGCCAGGGTGGCGTAGAGCGCTCGGTTCAGTTCCATCTGCTCGCACTGCACGCGATAGGGATACTTCGTCTCGTCCTTCAGGGCCGCCAGGTCGAACGCGGCGACGACGCCCGTGTGCCGGTCGCGGAACTGCCAGACGGGGGTGATCCGACCATCGTTGAGGACCGAGTCGACCATGCCGAGCGCGTCGAGATACTCGAGGGTCGGCGGGTGGAAGGTGGTGGCGCGGCGATGATCCTGCGGCGCCTCCTGCTGCTCCAGCAGGAGGACGGGGATATCCTGTCTGGCAAGCGACAGCGCCGCGATTAGTCCGGTTGGGCCGCCGCCGGCGATGATGATCCGGTCTGTGGGGTTCGAGGACATACGCGCGCACCGCTTTTGATTGGTTGGACGAACCATTTCTACGCGATTGCCGGGACCCGGAAAAGCCGGGCAAGCGACGCTTGACCTCAATGTTTCACGGAGCCAAAATCGTTTTCATGAATATGAATGATGGCGTAAAAACCGCGGTCCGGACCGTAAACCTTTTCGAGGCGTTCTCGCGTCGCAAGGGCCCCATGACCCTGACCCAGATCGCAGAGGCCCTGTCGGCGCCGATCAGCAGTTGCCACGGGCTGGTTCGGACCCTCAGCGCCAAGGGATATCTCTATACCTCCGAGCGAAACCGGGCGATCTATCCGACCAAACGCCTGCTAGAAATTGCCAATATCATCGCCGCCCATGACCCGGTTCTTGAAAGCATCGTCCCGGTGCTGGAGGCGTTGCGCGACGAGACGAACGAAACCATTCTGCTCGGTCGCCGCCAGGGCGAGACGATCCTGTATCTCGACGTGATCGAGGGCCGACAGACGCTGCGCTATTCCGCTGGCGCGGGGGACATCAAGCCCCTGCATTCGAGCGCCATTGGAAAGGCGTTTCTCGGTCGCCTGAATGACACCGAGCGCGCGGCGCTTGTGGCACGTCTGCCGCTCGATCTGCGAACGGCGAACACCATCACCGAGCGCGCGGCCCTGGAGGCTGACCTCGCCGATGGCGTTGCGAAGGGCTACTTCGTCACCCGCGGCGAGAATGTCGTCGACGTGATGGGCCTGGCGACCACGGCGGATGTGTATGGCGAGACCATGGGGATTGCCATCGCGGGCCCGCTGGTGAGGCTGGAGGCCGGCGAGGCCGAACTCGCCGCGCAGCTCCTCGCCGCGAAAGCCAGGCTCGAAGCGCTGGGGGACAGCCAATGAACGATGCAGTTTTGCGCCCCGATTCCGCCGTGCCCGACTGGGCGGACGCGCTCTACGACGTGCTGGTGCAGCAGAAAGTCCGCCAGGTCGCCTATGTACCGGATGCGGGGCACTCCAGGCTGATCGCACAATGCGAAGACAATCCGGACATGTGCGCGACCGTGCTCACGACGGAAGAGGACGGCGTGGCGTTGCTGGCCGGCGCCTGGCTGGGCGGCGATCGCGGGGTTCTGCTGATGCAGTCGAGCGGCGTGGGCAACTGCGTGAATATGTTCACCCTGATCGAGAATTGCCGGCTGCCGCTTGTCGCGGTCATCACGATGCGCGGCGAGTGGGGCGAGTTCAACCCTTGGCAGGCCCAGATGGGGCAGGCGACCCCGGATGTGCTGGCCCGCATGGGTGTGCAGGTCCATCGGGTCGATGAGCCCACTGATGCCGCGCCGACCCTGGATGCCGCGATCCGCCAATCCTTTGACGGGATGCTCGCCTCGGCGGTGCTCCTGTCCCAGCGTCTGATCGGCCGCAAGGCCTTCACGGCGGAGGGCTGACATGGCGGATAGCCAGCCACGCCTGGACCGCCGCGAGGCCGTCGCGCGCCTGTTGCGGGATCGTGGCGAGTTGCTCGTCGTCTCCGGGCTCGGTTCTGCGACTTACGATTGCGCCGCGGCCGGCGACGAGCCGTGCAACTTCTACCTGTGGGGCGCCATGGGCGGCACCGCCGCGCTGGCGCTCGGCCTGGCGCAGGCCCAGCCGCACCGGCCGGTGGCCGCCATCACCGGCGACGGGGACATGCTGATGGGCCTCGGCAGCCTGGCGACGATCGCCGCCGCAGCCCCCGCAAATCTGTCGGTAATCGTGCTCGACAACGAGGTCTATGGCGAGACCGGCGCCCAGCCGACGGCGACGGCGCGCGGGGTGAGCCTCGTTGAGGTGGCGCGCGGCTGCGGGATCGAGGCGCTGGAGGACATCCGGGACATGAACGCCCTGGCCACGCTGGCGACGCGCCTGCAGCGCTGCGAGGGGCCCTTGTTTGCCAACATCAAGATCGAGGCGGGCGAGCATCCGCGTGTCCTGCCGGCGCGGGACGGGGCCTATTTACGCTCGCGGTTCCGCGAGGCGGTGCTCGGCGCCGGTCCATAAGCCAAAAAAGTTGAACTTGCGTCTTCAGGGAGAGAATAATGGCTGAAAAGGTTGGAATACTGGGACTCGGGCTGATCGGCAGCCTTGCGGCTGAAATTCTGATGCCGGAGGGCTATGAATGCGCGGCGGTCCGTCGCCCGAGTACCGAGAGCTTCCCCGACACCGGCGGTAAACTGTTCGACACGGCGCGCGAGCTTGCGGAATGGGCCGATGTGGTGATTTCGGCACTCCCGAGTACCGACGCTTCCCGGACGGCCCTGGAGGGCCCGGATGGTCTTCTGGCGGGTGCCCATGACGGGCTGACGATCATCGAGATGAACACTTTCCCGGTGGATGAGAAGGAGCGGATCAAGGCGCAGGTCGACACCACAGCCGCGCAGATCATCGATTGCCCGGTCAGCGGCACCCAGCCGATCATCCGCGCCGGCAAGGGCGTGATCATGATGAGTGGTGAGGCTGCGTTGTGCGTGTCCGTGAAGTCGATGCTTGAGAAAATCTGCCCGAAGACATTCTATGTCGGCGACTACGGGACCGGTATCAAGCTCAAGCTGATGATCAACTTCATGGTCGGTGCGAACACGGTCGCCCTGGCCGAAGGCATGTTGTTCGGCGCCCAGATGGGCCTGGATCCGCAACTGATGATCGACATTGTGGGCCCCAGCGCGGCCGGATCGACCGTCTTCGGGATGCGCGCGGGCATCATCAAGGACCGCGCCTGGCAGCCCTGTGCGGGGCCCAGCAAGCTGTTGTGGAAGGACCTCGACATCGTCGAGGAGCAGGCCGATGCGCTCGGCCTGTCGGCGCCGCTGCTGCGGATCTGCAACGACTATTACAAGAAGATAGAGAAGGCCGGACGCCTCGAGGATGAGTGCGCGGTCGTCTACGAGATCCTCGAGAGCGAAATCAAAGCCTGAACGGCGTAATGCGTTGCCTAGCGGCCGAGCCGGCTGACGATGGCATCGAACAGCGCGCCGGGATCCTGATCGAGGAAGTCCTCGCCGGCCGCTTCAAGGATCTCGTCGATGCGCCGGGAAATCAGCCCCTGGGTCTGGTAGCGTGCCCGCGCACGCCGGGCGGCGGTGACGTCTCTGTGGTCGGCCCGCCAGGCTGCGTGGGCATTGATGGCGTCGTCGAGCGCGGCAAAGCCCGCCGGGTCATCGCGCGTCGTCATGATGACGGGCGGGGTCCAGCCGTCGGCGCTCTGATGGTCGGCCACCTGCTCGATTTCCGCGGCCATCAGGTCGGCGCCAGGCAGATCGGCCTTGTTCACCACGTAGATGTCGGCCATCTCCAGGATGCCGGCCTTCATCGCCTGGATGGCGTCGCCGGAATGGGGCACCAGGATAAGCACGACCGTGTCGACCAGTGTGCGGATGGTGTACTCGGCCTGTCCGACTCCCACCGTCTCGAGGATGATCTCGCCGAACCCGTGGCCTTCCATGGCGTTGAGCAGATCGGCCGTGTTGTCGGCCAACCCGTCATGGGCGCGGCGCGAGGGGATCGACCGGATGAAGATGTCCGGGTCGTCGGCGATGGCGTCCATGCGGATCCGGTCACCGAGGATCGAGCCCTGGGAGACCGGGCTCGACGGATCGACCGCCAGCACCGCCACCTTGCGGTCCGCATTCTTGCGGAGCTTGGCCAGCCGGGCGATCAGCGAGCTCTTGCCCGCACCCGGTGCCCCCGTGATGCCGATCCGCGGCAGGTTTTCGGTCGGCAGTACACTCTGCTGCGCCAAGGTGTCGGTGACATCGGCGTTGGCGATGCGCGACAGGGCGCGGCTGAGGTTTCGCCGCGGATTGCGTGAGGGGCCGCTCACTTGGTTGCTCACTTGGCAGCTTTGGCGGGTGGCGTGC
Organism: Pseudomonadota bacterium; assembly: GCA_027618305.1. Lineage (GTDB taxonomy): Bacteria > Pseudomonadota > Alphaproteobacteria > UBA6615 > UBA6615 > UBA8079. The sequence continues at coordinate 9,785 of JAQCFD010000030.1, read as the reverse complement.
CGAGGATTTCGTCGGTGTGTTCGCCCAGCAGCGGCGGCAGGCCGTAGCGCGGCGGGTGGTCCGCCATCTTGATCGGGTTGCCAACCACGCGCAGCGCACCGTCCGGGGTGGGGATCACCGCGATCATCTCGCGCGATGCCGTCATGTCGCCGTCGAGCGCGTTGTCGAGGGTCTCGACGCCCGAGACGACCAGGCCCTCATTGCCGAGCCTGTCGACCCAATAGGCGGTGGTTTGCGACTTCAAGAGTTCGCCGACGGCGTCGATCACCGCGTCGCGGTTCTCCGAACGCGCATTCATGGTCGCGAATTTGGGGTCACGCGCCTGTTCGGTCCAGCCGACGACCTCGCAGAAATTTATCCAGAACTTGTCGGTCGAGATAAACAGCATCAGGTAGCCGTCGCTGGTCTCGAAGACCTGGGCCGGGACCATGTAGGGATGCGCGCTCTGGGATGTCCGCTGGGGGACGATCCCGTGGTTGAGGTAGCCTGAGGCCAGATAATTGAGCTGGGCCAGCATGGTGTCGAACAGGGAGACATCAACCTGACCGCCCTTGCCCTCGATGATCCTTGCCAGCAGGCCGATAGCGCCCATCATGCCGGTCGAGTTGTCGACGGCAGAGTAGCCTGCCTTGGTCGGTGCGGCGTCCGGATCGCCGGTCAGGGTCATCACCCCGGTGAGCGCCTGCACGATGTAGTCGTAAGCGGGTTTGTCGGCGTAGGGCCCGTCCAATCCGAACCCGGTCAGCGCCAGGCAAACCAGTTTCGGGTTGTGGGTCTTCAGATCGTCATAGGTGAGACCAAAGCGCCGGATGGTGGCCGGTCGCAGGTTGGTGACCAGGCCCTGGGCGCCGGCGGCGAGTGTGCCGAGCTGTGCCTTGCCCGCCTGCGTGTTGAGATCGAGGACGATGGAACGTTTGTTGCGGTTCAGGCTCGCGAAATAATCGTTGTAAGGGCCCGTGAACTGCTTGGTGATGTTGCGGGCCATATCGCCGCCCGGCGGCTCGACCTTGATCACGTCGGCGCCCAGATCGCCCAGGATCATGCCGCAAAAGGGCCCCGCGAGGACATGTGCGACCTCGATGATCCGGACGCCGGCGAGGGGCCCGCTGGTCACGTACCGAGATCCGCTTCGATGGCCGCCACAACGTCGTCGATGGTCATCTCGGCGGTGAAGATGCCGCGCGCACCGGCGTTGCGCAGCTCATCATGGTCCTCACCGGGGATCGTGCCGCCGACGAACAGATGGATGTCGCCCGCATCGAGTTCCGCCAGGCAGCGCACGGTCTCCTCGACGAGTTCCTTGTGGCTGCCCGACAGGATCGACAGGCCGACGGCGTCGACATCCTCATCCACGGCGACCCGCGCGATATAATCGGGGCTGCGGCGCAGGCCGGTGTAGATCACGTCGGCGCCCGCGTCGCGCAACGCGAGGGCGATGATCTTTGCACCCACATCGTGCCCGTCGAGGCCCGGTTTCGCGATCAGGATACGTTTTCCGTTCAGGCTCATTGTCGTCAGTCCTAAAGCCGTACCGGTTCTTCGAATTCGCCCCATTGCGTCTTCAGTGTCGCGACTATCTCACCGACGGTGGCGTAGGCGTGGCAGCAATCGATCAGATAGGGCATGAGGTTCTCGTCGTCCTTGGCGGCGGCTGTCTGCAGGGCGGCAAGCGATGCCGCCACGGCGTCATTGTCACGACTGTCGCGGACCTTTTCGAATTTTTCAATCACCCGCGCGGAGGCCTGGGGGTCGAGCTTGAACAACTCGGCGACGCCATCCTTCTGATCTTCACGGCGGAAATAGTTCTGGCCCACGATGACGGTCTCACCACTGTCCACCTTGCGTTTTCGCTCGGCCGCGCGATGGGCAATCTTGAGCTGCAGCCAGCCATCCTCGACCGCCTTGGTGACGCCGCCATAGGCCTCGATTTCGTCGATGACCTTCATGACTTCGTCTTCCATCCGGTCGGTCAGCCATTCGACATAATAGCTCCCGCCCAGCGGGTCGACCGTGCGGGCGATACCCGATTCATGGGCGACGATCTGCTGGGTGCGGACCGCGATTTCGGCCGAATGCTCGGTCGGGATCTGGTAGGCCTCGTCGAAGGCGGCGGTGAAGATCGACTGGGCGCCGCCCATGACGGCCGCCATATTCTCGATGCCGACCCGGACCACATTGTTGTCGGGCTGGGCGCCGACCAGGGACGAGCCGCCGCACACGACGCCAAATCGGAACATGAGCGCCTTGGGATCCTTCACGCCGTAGCGTTCGGTCAGGAGCTTCGCCCAGAGCCGCCGGCCCGCGCGGAATTTGCAGACCTCCTCGAAGAAATCCATGTGGACATAGAAGAAGAAGCTGAGCCGACGGGCGAACTTTTCGACGTCGCCACCGCGTCGGATCAACTCGTCGATATAGGCCAGCCCGTTGGCCAGCGTGTAGCCCATCTCCTCGACTGCCGTGCAGCCCGCGTCGCGCACATGGGCGCCGGCGATACTGATTGCGTTGAAGCGGGGTGTCTGGTCATAGGAAAACAGGATCGTGTCCGCGATCAGGCGCATCGACGGGCGGACCGGGAAAATCCAAGTGCCGCGGGCCACATATTCCTTGAGGATGTCGTTCTGGATCGTACCGGTAAGCTTCTCGCGCGGCACACCCTGCTTGTCGGCGACGGCGCAATACATCGCATAGATGATCGAGGCGGTGCCGTTGATCGTGAAGGATGTCGAAATTCCGCCAAGATCGATGCCGTCGAACAGGATCTCCGCTTCCGCGAGGTTCGACAGGGAGACGCCGACCTTGCCCACTTCCGTCCGGGCGATGGAATCGGTCGGGTCATAGCCGCATTGGGTGGGCAGATCGAGGGCCACCGACAGCCCCGTCTGGCCCTGGTCCAGCAGGAAGCGGTAACGCTCATTCGATTCCTCGGCCGTGCCGAATCCCGAATATTGGCGGATCGTCCACAACCGGCCGCGAAAGCCGTCGGGGAAGATGCCGCGTGTGAACGGATACTCGCCCGGCATCTCGGGCGTGCGGTCCGCCACCATGTCGGCCGTCACCACCTGCGGCACCTCGATGCCGGAGGGGGTCATGGTCGTGGGCTTCGTCGGCGGCTCGCGGGGCGTGTCGCGTTGCGTGTTGGCGGTCTTGCCGTCGGCAGCGGCGGTGCGGGAGGACTTGCTCATCCGGCTATCCTTTTGACGGGAGGACCTTCTCTGCGGCCTCCCAGTGATCGTCGTGGATCCAGGTCTGGACGAACATTTCGGTTTCGATCTCGTGCATCTCCGCGCGGGTGTCGCCACGCCGCTGTGCGTCTGCCACGGCCTTGAACGTCCGCATCACCTGGGGCGCCTGCTTGCGCATCGGCTCCAGGAAGCGCTCAACGGCGTCCACGATCGTCTCGCCGTCATCTGCGACCATGTCATAAAGCCCGAGGCCCAGCGCGTCCTGTGGCGAGAGCATCTCGCTCGTGGCCATCAGCCGCAGGCCCCGCGCGCGCCCCACCAGCTGCAGCAGATCGGGGCCGCCGCCCCATGCCGTCGAGACGGCAAGCCGGCCTTGCACGAAACCGATACGCGCATGGCTCGCCGCCACGCGGAAATCGCAGGCCACGGCGAGTTCGGCACCGCCGCCAAAGGCGTTGCCGTTCATTGCCGCGATCACGGGTACCGGGAAGGTACGAATCGCGTTGAGGGTGGCCTTGGCATCGCGGGCCATGGTTTCCGCTTCTTCGGCCGTTTTGAGCGCCGCCAGTTCGCGCAGATCGCCGCCGGCGGCGAACGTCTTTTCGCCGGCGCCCGTCAGGACGGCTGCGATGAGGGAGTCATCCTTGCCGGCCCCCTCGAACAGCTGACGCAGCTCGGCCAGGATCGCCAGGCTCAGGGCGTTGTGTTTCTCCACCCGGTTGATGGTCACGTAAAGAACGTGCTCACGCGTTTCGCTCAGAATCTGTAGGTCGCTCATACCAATACTTTCGTCACGGGACACACTGGGGTGGGAGGCGAGGGTCGTTAGTCCTCGTCCATCTCCGCCGTGCGGTAGATGTAGTTGCCATCCATATAGGTGATGAAGAAGTCATGGAACGACATTGGTTCGTATTTCGGCGCTTCGCCCGGCTGGATGCACGACGGGAACGGGTCGGCCACGGTCTCGTCATTGCAGTTGTAAAAGAAGGTCAGCGCGTAGCGGTCCTTGAGCGGCGGGACGACGCGATGCGGCGTGGCGATGAAACGCCCGTTGGTCCAGCGGTTGAAGAATTCACCGGTGTTCACGACGATCGCGCCGCGCAAGGGCTCGATCTCCATCCATTTGCCCGACGGCGCCATGACCTGCAGGCCCGCCACGTCCATGAGTGGCAAATAGGTCATGGAGCTGTGGTCGGAATGGGGTGATAGCGAGAACTGGCCTTCCTCGGCCGTGACCGGCGGATACCAGGCGCAGCGGTTGTAGTATTCGGGGTGCGAGAATTTTTCGTCGAAATAGTCGGCCGGCAGATCGAGCGCGCGGGCATAGGCCGGCAGCATGCGTGTGGCAAGGTCGGCCATGGTTTCCTGATATTCCAGCAGCACGGTGCGGAATTCCGGCAGCTCATCGGGCCACTGGTTCAGGTTTCGGTGACGGGTATTCGCTTTCACCTTGGGATCATCGGGCGTGCGCTCGCGCATGAAAGCCCATGCCTCGTTGAGGTCCTTCTTCTCGTTCTTCGCGATCTTCGACCAGCGCAGGATCAGTGATTTGTTGGGAATGAAGCCCTGATGGTGGAAATCGACCCGGTACTTCGCCTTGACGTCGTCGGACAGGGCGAACAGGTCAGCAATTTGCTCGAAGCTCCGGTCGATCAACGCCTGATCGACACCGTGGTTGACGATGCAGTAGAAGCCGAGGCTTTCCTGGATCGCCCGCAGGTCGGTTGCGAACTGCTCGACGGCATCCGGGTCCCCGGACAAATAGCCGCTGACATCAATGATTGGAATGCGCTCTTCGGCAATGCATTCGGCGACATTGGGGGAAATCGTGCGTTCCGATTCAGCGGCAACGGACATTCGAGCCTCCATGGTGCTTATGCCCGGCTACCCCGCACCGCGTACGCGGTGCAGGGCGGGCCGAACATGTCTTTGAGCCGGTCTACTGGGCGGCGGCGGCCGAATCCTCGTCTTCCGGCACCAGATCGGCGAGGTTCGGCATGACCTCCTTGGCGAACAACGTCATATTGTTGAGCCAATCCTGGAAGGGTTCATACACATACTGGACCTGCAGAACCGTCCCGAAACCGCCCGTGTCGTCATAGAGCTTGCGGAGCTTCCGGGTGACGGTGTCGGGGCTGCCGACGATCCAGATGTTGTCGCAAATATATTCCGCCGTCAGATCCTCGTCCTTGATGTCCTCGTTCTCCTTGTAGAGATCGACGACCCCGAGGGATTTGAGGACGTTGTACATATAGTCGTTATAGGCTCTGGCCATGCCGCCGTTCAGCGCATGTTCGCGCGCTTCCGCATCGGTTCTCCCGACATAGATTTCGCGCGCGACGCGCCAATCCTTGCGGCTCGGTGTGCGACCGGTTTCCTTGGCGCCCTGCTGGACCGCCTCCCAATGGGTGTTGAGATTGGCGGCCGGCAGATAGTTGACGCTCATGGGCATCCAGCCCTCACGACCCGCGGTCACGAGGGATTCCGAATATTTGTGGAGCCCGGCCACCGCGATCGGCGGATGAGGGTCCTGATACGGGCGGATATGATGGTAGAGCGGGATGTCGGGCATCGGTTCGGGCACTTTGAACTGCCAGTACTTGCCATTGTGCTCGAACGGATCGTCTTCGGTCCACAGGCGCTTGATGGCGCCGATCGCCTCGCGCATCCGCTCGCGATGCTCGCCTTCCTGATAATTGATATCGAAGAAGTGGAAATCCGTCGGGGCCCCGCCCGCGCCGATTCCGAAGTTGAGCCGGCCCTTCGACAGATGATCGAGATAGGCGATGCGCAGCGCCACGAGGCGCGGGTCGTGCATCGGCAGCAGGACGACGCCGGTGCCGACCCTGATCTGCTCGGTCTGGGCGAACACGGTGGCGGCGAACAGGTCCGTCGCGGGAATGGGTTCCCACGGGATCGTATAATGCTCACCCATCCAACCTTCGCTGTAGCCGAGCTTGTCGGCGTGCACGTAGGTTTCGATGTCACGGTGATAGTTTCCGGTTACGTCGCCGCCAGGCGGACGCAGTGGCATGCTGAACATTCCGTATTTCATAGCGTCAGTCTCCCTAAGACCCGGGCCGTGGGCGGCATGGAACCGCTCTCATTTATGGCTGGGTCCATTCTACGCGTAGGGCGTTGGCGGGAGTCAATGACGTTCCATCAATTGAATAAACATTCAGCTACGTGAAAAGTTGTCGACGCATTGGTTTGACCCTATCGTCGCGCAAGACTTGGGGGAGACGAGCATGTTGATTGGCAAGAAGGGCGAGGCAAAAACCGCCATCGAAACGGCGGATGCGAGCTCGATCACGGTGCGCGGGAAGGATCTGTGCAACGAGATTATGGGGCACACCTCGATCGCGGAGTTTTTCTTTTTTCATCTCACGGGGCGAGAACCCAGCGCCGACCAGGCGTTCTTTATGGACGTCCTCGTGGTGGCGCTGGCCGAACATGGCCTGACGCCGAGCGTGCAGGCCGCCCGCATGACCTTGGCGGCGGCACCGGAAGCCTTGCAGGGGGCGGTTGCGGCCGGCCTCCTCGGAGTCGGGTCGGTTATTCTGGGCAGCGCGGATATCTGCGGCGAGATGCTCGACGATGCCGCGACGCGGATTGAAGGCGGCGAGACCGCCGAGGCGGCGGCGTTGGCCATTGCCCAGGAGCACAAGGACGCCGGCAAGTTCATCTCCGGGTTTGGGCACCCGATCCATCATCCCGTCGATCCGCGCGCGGTGCGTATTCTCGACCTTGCGGACGAACGCGGCGTGTCCGGGCGTCATGTCGGCGCGCTGCGGGCGTTCCCGGACGCTGTCGCCAGGGTCTGGGGCAAGCCGCTTCCCATGAACCTGCAGGGCCCCATGGCGGCGGTGCTTCTTGATTTGGATTTCCCCAAGGCGGCGATCCGGGGCATTCCCATTCTGGCCCGCACGGTCGGCCTGATCGGACATCTGAACGAGGAAATGGAACGCCCGATCGGATTTCTGCTGGCCCATCACGGGGAAGAAGCCATCACCTATGACGGGGAATAAAACGGATGTCGGCGCCAGAACTCTTTGACCCCGAGGCCGAGACCCGGGACGTCGCAAGCCAGAAACAGAAGGACGAGCCGGTCTATCGCAAACAGATCGCGTATCTGTTCGAACGGTCCGCGTTCTATCGTGAGAAGTTCGCCGATGCCGGTTTCAAGACGCCTGAATCCGTCGGCGGTCTGGATGACCTGAGGCATCTGCCGTTCACGGTCAAAGACGAGCTGCGGGCCAGCCAGGCCGAACATCTGCCGCTGGGCAAACAGCTCGCCGCGCCGCTCGAGGACGTCGTGCGGATTTATTCAACCAGCGGTACGTCCGGCACGCCGCTGTATATTCCGGTCACGCTCGGCGACCTCAAGCGCTGGATCCACACCTCGAACCGCAGCTACTTCGCCGCCGGGATCCGCCCCTATCATCGGGTCGTCACCACCTATAACTCCGGCCCGTTCGCGGCGGGTGCCGTGCACGAATCCATGATCGCGCTGGGCGTGCGTATGGTGCCCGTGGGCAGCGGCAACACCGAGCGGCTCCTGACCGCGCTGGAACGCTTTAAGGTGCAGGCCATGCCCGGCACACCGTCCTATTTTCTGTATATCGCCGAAGCCGCGCGTGCGCGCGGGATCGACCCGGCGGCCTGCGGGCTGGAAACACTCGTGGCCGGCGGGGAGCCGGGGGGCGGCGAGCCTGAGGTGCGCGCCCAGATCGAGGATGCTTTTAAGGCGAAGGTGCATGAGGTGCTGGGACTTGGCGAACTGTCAATTTCGATGTTTGGCGAGGGTCCGGAACAGGACGGCATGAACTTCCTTGCCCGTGATTATATCCATATGGAGTTGATCGATCCGGAAACGGCAGAGCCACTGCCCTTCGAGGATGGGGTGCAGGGCGAGCCGGTCTATACCCATCTGCAGCAGGAGGCGGCGCCGCTTCTGCGCTATCGCTCCCGCGACCATGTCACGGTGCGCATGGGACCCATCGCCAGCGGACGCACGGGCCCGCGCATACGTTGCATCGGGCGGACCGACGACATGCTTATCGTCCGCGGGGTCAACGTCTTCCCCAGCGCCCTGCGCGAGGTGGTGAGCCTGTTTCGGCCGGACGTCAGCGGGATCATGCTGGTGCGCCCGATCAAACGAGGTGTGCAGCAACTGCCGCCGCTGCCGATTCACGTCGAAGCCGCGGAAGGCAGCACGCCAGGTGCGGGGCTCGCGGAGGCTATCGAAAAAGCCATCCGCGACGCACTGATTGTCACGACCAAGGTCGAGATTGTGCCCTTCGGCAGCCTGCCGCGCACCGACTACAAGACGCGGCTCGTGGACTATGGAGATGCGGCGAACTGAGTTCTGATCAGGCGAGTGCCGGATTCAGGGTGTATTCGCCGACGACTTGTCCGCTGGCCAGGATATGGCCTTTCATCGCGGCCAGTGCGTCGGCGCCGCTGAAGACGCCGGTCATGCCAAGTGTCTCGACATCGAGCGCATACACCGTGAACACATACTCGTGCATGATCTCGTCGTTCCAGGGCGGGGCCGGCCCGTCATAGCCGCCATAGTCGCCCGCCATGTCCGGATTCGAGGCCATGAACATGCCGAAATCATTCGCGCCGCGGACACCATGAGCGGCCGGCCCGGTCGGCTTGCCCTTGGGCACGACGCTATCGGATTCGGCGCCTTTCGGCAGGCTGGTCGTGGCCGCCGGGATGTCCACCAGAATCCAGTGCATGAAGTCCATCCGCGGCAGGTCCGCGGGGATTGTCCGTCCCTCCTGGTTGGCGTCGTCGAACACGGTCGGCACGCTGCGGTCATGCATGATGATCGCGTAGGATTTGGTGCCGTCGGGGCCGGCGCTCCAGCTCATGGCCGGGCTGATGTTCGGACCGAATGTGAAGGGCACGCTGTCCGTGCGAATACCGAACGCAAACTCTTCGGGTATCCGCTGCCCCTCGGCGATGCCATCGATGGTGAGGTTGAGATCTGTCATGATTCCTCTCCCATGATCCTTTCTCGTGATCCTGATCCTACAAGGTGGGAAAGCTTAACATGGGCAAGCGGTCTGGAAAGACCGGCTTGGGAGCGACGGTCGCGCCTAGAAATTCGCCGATAGGCTGAGAGCGCCAAAGCGGTCGGCCCGATCCTGCCCATCGAACTCGCGGGTTCGGTAAATTTGGGTCAACGCGATGCGCCAGCCGTCATAAACAGCTGTGACACCGAACTGAATGTCCCCGACCAAGTGCCGCTTGTTCACGCTGTGACTGTTTGAGAACGTATTGCCGTCCAGGAAGATGTCGCGTGCGACACCGCGTGCCTGGCCGCCCACGAACGCATACCAGGCGAGATCCGAACGCCCATCAACGGCCGCCAGCCCGCTGAGCGCCGGGCGAATCAGGGGGGGGCCGTAATCGACATCCAGTCCCTGCCCAAATCTCAGAATCGCGCCGGCGCTGGCGAAGGTCATCACATTGCCGATGCTGCCGCCGACATACGGGACCGCGTCAAATTCAAGGCCGAGGGCCCGCAACGGCTGCGGCCGCCAGCGGCGTTCGCCGATGAGCATGATGCCGGGCTCGTTGTCGAGCTGG